>JAJEIJ010000042.1:0-55012 GCA_022827725.1 Acidimicrobiia bacterium | reverse complement strand
AAGGGCGAGCTCATATAGACGGCTCGACGGGCGGTCGGCTGGTGCCCGGGCCCCCCCCCCCCCACCCCCACCCCCCCGGGGGGGGGGGGGGGGCCCCCCCCCCCAACTAGCATCTCTTGTTTGTATGGCCTTTAAATTTATGAAGCGCACTGCGGCGGTTGGTGCTTGTCTGGCTTTGGCCGCGGCGGGTTTCTCGGCTTCTTCTTCGGCGCAGCCGAGCGTGCAGGAGCAGGCCGAGTTGGCCGCGGCGCAGGCGGAGCTGGTGGCGGCCCAGGAGGCGCTGCTGAACGAGTATCGGTGCCGTTTCGGCGCGGATGTGGACGCGGTGCCCGGCGGGTGCGCCGAAGGCCTTCCGGTGCTGCCCCCCGCAGAGCCCGCAGCGGTGGAGGACACTGCCGCGGCCGAGGAGCTGATCGCAGCCCAAAGGGCCTTGTTGAACGTGTACCGGTGCCAGTTCGGTATCGACCAGCATGCGGTGGACGGCGGATGCGCCGGCGATGGCGATGCGGGTACGGGCACTGATGGCGATGACTCAGGCACCGGCGATGGCGATGCGGGTATGGGCACTGATACCGGCGATGACTCAGGCGCCGGCGATGGCGACGCGGGCGATGGGGCCGGGGATTCTTCTGCTGACACCGGTGCCGATGGCGGTGCCTCAGGCGACATGGCCGGGGTGTCGGTGGCTGTGGGGCCGCCTGGTCCGCCGGGGCCCAAGGGGGATCCGGGTCCGCGGGGGCCGCGCGGTCCCAGCGGCTATTCAGGCGGCGGAGGTTCTGGTCCTCCGGGTCCGCGGGGCATTCCAGGCCCGCCCGGGCCTCCGGGTACAGGCGGCGGGGGTTCTGGTCCCGCAGGCCCCCAGGGGTCCAAGGGCGATCGGGGCCCGCAGGGCCAGCAGGGTCCGCCGGGCCCAGCGGGGACGTCGGGCACCGGTCCTCAGGGCCCGCCCGGTCCCAAGGGCGACCCGGGCGCCGCGGGGGCACAGGGCCCCGCCGGCAGTCCGGGGTCGTCGCCTGCGGGCCCGCCGGGCCAGCAGGGCCAGCAGGGCCCGCCTGGTCCGCCGGGGCAGACAGGGCCTCAGGGCCCGCAGGGTCCGCCGGGGTCGTCCAACTCGGGCCCGCCGGGCCCGCCGGGTCCGCCGGGGTCCGCGGGGCAGGGCGGCACCCTGGGCAGCACCGGCGCGCCGGGCCCGCAGGGCACTCAGGGCCCGCCGGGCGCGCCGGGCCCGCGGGGCTTTCGAGGCAATGATGGCTCCCCGGGCTCCCCGGGCCCGCCGGGTCCGCCGGGTCCGCCGGGCCCGCCGGGCATTCAGGGTTCTAAGGGCGATGACGGCCCTCAAGGTGCGACCGGCCCTCCGGGCATTGCTGGGACTGCCGGCCCCCCGGGCAGTGCGGCCAGTAATCAGCTCGAGGTGTACTTCGGAGCCGACGACCCCACCAGCACCGCTCCCAGCGGGACGCCGCCGACGGGCGCTCTGTACTTGAGGGTGCCAAGCAGCGGCTCCAGCGTGACTTGTGAGTTCTGGGAGAAGACCAACACCAGCTGGACGAAGTTCGCCAGCTTCACCTGTGGCGCCCCCTGACGTGGTGGTGCGAGCTTATCTCCGTGGCGTTGCGGCTTGGGCTGCGGCGGTGGTGCTGGTTGTGTTTTGCGCGTTGTTGTGGCCGGCGGTCGAGCCCGGCGCCCGGGCCCAGGAGGCCGTCCAGCCGGGCCCGCAAGGCCCGCCGGGCCCGCCGGGCGATCCCGGCCCGCAAGGCCCGCGCGGGTTCTCCGGCGGCGGGGGCGGTTCCTCTCCAGGCCCCAAGGGCCCGCCTGGTCCGCCGGGCCCGCCTGGTCCGCCTGGTACCGGCGGCGGGACCAGTCCGGGTCCGCCCGGCCCCAAGGGGCCTGCCGGCGATCCCGGACTGCAAGGCCCCCAGGGGCCCCCTGGACCGCCCGGCTCGGGCGGTTCCAACCCCGGCCCCCCCGGCCCCAAAGGCCCCCAAGGCGATCCCGGCCCTATCGGCCCGGCGGGCTCGGCGGGCAACCCCGCGCCGCCCGGCCCGCCCGGCGCCTCAGGAGCCGCAGGCCCCCCCGGCCCCCCCGGCGCCCCAGGAGCCGCAGGCCTGCCCGGCGGCACGGGATCCCCCGGCTCGGGCGGTTCCAACCTCGGCCCGCCCGGCCCCCAAGGCCCGCCCGGCCCGACCGGCCCGCCCGGCCTGCCGGGTCCCACCGGAGGCAACGGCCCGCCCGGCCCCCAAGGCCCGCCCGGCCAGCCCGGCCCCCAAGGCCCCTCAGGACACGACGGGGATGACATACTCAACTTCGGCCCGCGCGGCCCCCGAGGCCCGACCGGCCCCATCGGCCCCCAAGGCCCCAAGGGCGACCCCGGCGATCCCGGCCCGACCGGCCCCATCGGCCCCGCTGGAATTAGTGCCGCTGGCAGGAGCGGAGACGTGGTCCTAACCTTCGAGGTCGAAGACGGAGGTGCTAATCATCCACCCTTAAGCTCCAACAACGGCCTGCGGATTGAAGCCTCTGGTAACGGCATCTGCAGTCTCCAAACAGCAGCCAGCGGCAGTTGGGTGTTACGCGCTTGGATTGAGAACTGCACCTATCACGGCAGTTAGTAGCCTCCCCCGACCAGGAACCTCGGCCCTCACCTCCCCCTTGGCCCACAGCCCAGTCCTTGCACTGCTGACCGGCCAAAGGGGGGATGCTCAGATGATCACCAACCAGCGCGGCCCGGCTCCACATCACCCCAGCGGGGAGTTTGTGCTCTAGGCGGGGAATTTGTGCTCTAGACTTGAGCAATGAACGGTTCTGCGGAGGCTCCAACAACCGGGCGGAATCCCTTTTCCCCCGGATTCGGGAAGACCCCAGTCTCTCTAGTTGGGCGGGACGAAGCCATAGCCGATCTCTGCGAAAGCCTTAGGACAGGTCCAGACGACGAGCGGTTTACCAGCATGGTTATGGGGATACGAGGGTCCGGCAAAACCGTCATGTTGACAGAAGTTGAAGATCGCATGGCGAGCGAAGGCTGGCTGGTAATTTCCGTGGACGGCGCTTCTAGCGGACTCTTGGGGCGCATATCAGAGATGATCGGACAAGCTTCGCGAGAGCATGAAACTCCCGAACTGGAGAGGTTCGCCGCCCCCGTATCAAAAGCGACGAGCACTGGCATCAAACTCGGACCATACAGAAAGGTGTGGTCCGAGCAAACAAATCCGCCACAGGACATAAGCCTGCGGGAGCGTCTCACGATTTTGGCCAGGATCGCCCAGCAGCACGATATAGGGGTTCTGCTCACCGTGGATGAGTTGCACAGCGCAGACAAAGACGAAGCCAGGCGATTGGCAAACGACTTGCAGCACATCACGCAACGCAAGAAGCTACCGCTCGCCTTTGTGGGGGCTGGGCTGCTGGAAATCCAGTACACCTTGATGGAGGGCAAAAAGAACACCTTTTTCAAAAGATGCAACCCCTGCAAAATGGCCCCGCTGTCTGTCCCCGACGCCATTCAGGGCCTCCGCGTTCCCATCGAATACGCCGGAGGCAGTATCGACGACGATGCCCTGCTTGCCGCCGCCCGGTCTGTGGGAGACTCGCCCTACAGATTGCAGCTGATCGGCCATTCCGCCTGGAAGGTGGCGAATGCACCACATGGGACAATTGACGAATTCGCTGTCAGCCAGGCGATACATCATGCAGATGAGGTTGTTGCCAGAAATATCAGCGAGCCCGCCTTCTACGACCTCTCAAGCACCGAGCAGCAGTATTTGGAGTCCCTGGTCATGTTGGGCGAACAGGGAACGAACAGCCGCATCGCCGCCGTGATGGGAAAAGACGAGAGAGACGTCCGGGGGGTCGCCCGCAGGCTTGATCTGGCTGGCTACATACACAGGAGGACCGGAAAAGCCGCCGTTCTGACAACCCTCGTTCCGAGAGACATCATCATCCAAGAGTGCGACCTAGACATCGCCGGCACCCCTCACTGGGCCGAAATTGACAGTATCGGCCCGTCTACACCACACATCCCGTCATCCCGATCCGCTGCCTGCCGACGGTGGATGCCCCGCGCCAAAGCGTATTGCGTGCTGCCCCGGAACCACTCCGGCCGGTGCCGCTCCAGATAGAAAAGCAATGATGAGATCAAGGATATCGCTGCTCACTCATTTCTCCCTTCACAGGATGCATTGGGGGCGGCGGGGGGTGGGGAGTTTTTGGCAGAAGGCTTGGCGCTCTCGGTGGGAGGCGAGCACGAAGTCGGCTTGGAGCACTATCGAGCCGTAGCAGGCGTCGCGGCTCTCGGGGTGGGCGGTGGGGTCGGCGTCGAGCAGGGCGCAGAAGGCCACGGCGCGGTCCGCGCCCACCGGCTCCCAGAACCCGTTCTGCACCGCCTCCCAGATGCAGTCGGCGTTGTCGATGACGTATGCGGCGTGCCGGCAGTGGCCGATGGTCTCGGCGGGGTCGTCGGCGGCCAGGTTGGCGGCGTCTCGCCCGTATGAGCGGAAGCAGAGCGAGCGGGAGTTGGCCGGCGCCTCGCCGCACAGGGCGGCCACTGCGGCCATGTCCCAGTTCAAGACGGTGGCCATGCGGGTGGTCTGGTAGAAGTAGCAGGCGGGCTGGTACTGGGGCTCGACGATGTCGCAGGGGTAGATGGGGTCGCCCTCGCGCAGGTACTCGGTGACGTGGCCCATCACCCCCGAGAGGCCGCCCACCACGTTCTCCATGTAAATCCCCGAATAGCACGAGTCGCGGTCCTGGTTCTGGGCGTTGTCGCACAGCCCCAGCGCGGTGGGCAGGTCGTAGTTGGTCCATGCCATGAGGCCGTGGCCCACGCCGTGGACGCACTGGTGGCGGAAGAACGCGTTGGCGGTGCTGTCGCACAAAGCGGCGATGTCGGAGGACAGATTGGCGGTGCCGCGCTCGGCGAACATGGCCTCGATGGCGCCGTGCTGGCCGCCCGACTGGCAGTCGTGGGTGGCCAGGGCGAACGCCGCCGGGCCGAACATCTCATAGGAGATCCGCCCCGCCTCGTGGGCCCTGTCGTGGCAGTTGCTGCCGCTTTCCAGCTCGATCTGCTTGAGCACTTGCAGCGCCCCGCCGGGGCCGAACTGCTCGATGAAGGCCTCGAGCCGGCGGTCGTCGGTGACGATGTCGGAATGCGATGAGGCCGCGTCTCGGGGCAGGGGGGCGAACTCCCGGTCGGGCATCTCGAACACGAGCGGCTCTTGAGAGGCAGATTGAGCGGGCTGGGTTACGCCGGCCTGGGGGGCGGGCGGGGCGACCACCGACACCAGGCCGCCCTCGTCAGGGGAGAGGTGGTTGTGGTAGTACCACTGGCCGAGCTTGTCGAAGCGGTGGGCCCACGTTGCACCTGGCGCCAGCGGGGTCTTGGGGTCGAACTCCGGGAGGATCTCGTGGGTGGGGTGGATGTTGGAGGCCGGCCAGAAATAGTCCTCGGAGTTGTTGACGAACGACACGGTGTCGCCCGGGGCTATAACCAACTGGGCGGGGGAGAAACCGCCTGCGGTGTAGACCACCCGGTGGCTAGAGGCCGGGGCTGAAGCGGCATCGGCGGTGCCAGTGGCGCCGGAGGGGAGGATGGGGCCGGGGCGGCGGGCGGCGGCGGAGGTGCTCGTCGGCTCCGGCTGGTCGCCGCCCGCGACCACGGCGAGGGTGACCGCCAGCGCAGCCACGGCAACCAGGGCGAGGGCGAGGGCGCCCAGCAGGAGCCGCCACGCGGGGCTCGACCGCTCGGGCGAGGAGGTCGTGGGCCCCGCCATCGATCAGTTCGGGGCGGCGGTGGTGTGGATGGTGATGGTGTTGATGGCGGCGGGGGGGTTGGGGGCGCCGCCGAAGTCGTTGCCGGGTTGGTCTTGGTGGGTGTTCAAGATGGCGGTGAGCACGTCGAGGCCGGCGGTGATCTGGCCGAACACGACGGAGTCGCCTTGGGCGTCGAGCAGGGCGGCGGCGTCGGTGACGGTGAAGAAGAACTGGGCGCCGGCGCTGTTGGGGTCGGCGGTGCGGGCCATGGCCAAAAGGCCGGGCCGGTAGGCGAAGCCCGATCCCTCGTCCCAGATGGTGTAGCCGGGTCCGGGGTCGTTGGCGTCGTTGGTGTGGGGCGAGCCTGTCTGCAAGATGCCGATGCTGGGGTCGGAGCGGTGGATCAGGGTGTTGTCGTAGTAGCGGTATCGGGCCAGGTTGACGAAGTTGTTCACCGTTCCGGGGGTGTTGGCCGCGTCCAGGGCCACCTCCACGATCCCCGCGGAGGTGTCGATCACCGCGGTGTAGGAGGCCGAGGGGTCGATGCAAAGCGCCGGGGCGCCGCCGAACTCCAACACCCGCTCCGCCGCCCCCTCGGCCGGAGCGCACGGCCCCGACCCATAATCAACCTCCGCAAACGGATTGAACACAACCCCGGTGGGCTGCGGTGCGACGAGATCGACGGCGTTGGCATCGGCCTCGGGCGGGCTGGCGGCCAAGTCGTCGTTTCCGCTGCCGAACTCGGTTGCGGGCGTGCTGGCGGCCAAGTCGTCATCTCCGCCGCTGGATTCGGTCAGAGGCGAGGCAGGCGCCGCATCGTCGTCTCCGTCGCCGCCGATGAAGGTGCCGGTGAGCAAGCCGGCGGCGAACACCGCCAGAATGGCCACGACCACGATGCCGACCCGAAAAGAGCTGCTCTTGTCGTCGATGGGATCGCTTTCGCCCTCGAGGGGTGTACTGTCGCCTTCAACAGGCTCGGAGGCGGGGTTCTCGCTGCTCACAGGGTGCTTGCCACCTCGTCTCTGGCTTGAAAGCAGGCTTGGCGCATGCTCTCGCGGATCGACTCACATATTAGGGTGGCTTGGATCGTGTTGTGGTTGTTGTAGATGGTGTTGGTGGCCGCGCCGATGTAGCAGTCGGACTGGTACGCGGGGAGGCCCAGCGAGCAGAGCCGCACGATGGTGGCCGGATCCTGGTAGTGCGAACTGCTCACGTCGCGGCCCAGCGCCCGGTAGCAGTTGCCCACCATGTCGGCCCGCACGCCGTTGCAGATGGAGAACACCTCGTAGAACCCGGCGGTGTCGTACCCGGTGTTGTGGAGCATCCAGGAAGTCTGGGTGGCGAAGCAGTCGGCCACGTATAGCTCTGCGATGGCGTTGCAGGGGTAGACGAGGTCGTCGGTGCGCAGGTAGGTGGGGGTTCCCTGCTGGCCGAGGATCATGTTCTCCATCAGGGCGCCGTTCATGCAGCTGCTGTCCTCCCACGGGTCGCTGAACACCTCGCAGTACGGGACGGTGGCGAAGAGGTCGCCGCCGAGGATCTGCATGATCCCATGGCCCAGGCCGTGAACGCAGTTGAAGTGGTCGAACGAGTACCGCCTGGTTGCCACCTCCGAGCAGAAGCCGGGGAGCTGGGCCTCCAACTCCGTGTTGTCGAACTGCCCGAGGGCGTACTCGACCACGCCGTGGTAGTAGCCCGACCAGCACGCCGAGCCCTCGTAGGTGAGCGCCGTGCCCACGTCCCCGTACCATACGACCGCGTCGTTGCCCAGGTCGTGGACGATCTGATGGCAGTTCCGAGACACGAAGTCGTTGGTGCGCGACAGCAACTCCACCTCGTCCACCGCCTTGTCGGCGCCCTCGGCCCGCATGATCGACGAGAAATAGCTGCGGTAGCAGCCGGGCATGCCTATGGTCCGCTGGGCGCACTCCTCAGCGCTGGCCGGGGGCTCGTCGCTGAGCAGGCCGACGTCGAGACCACCGGCCACATCGCCGTCGGCGTCCTCCAGAACGGCTTCGAGGTCGCGGGCGTTGAGGCTTGCGGGGTTCAGCCCGGTGACCAGAGCGGCCACCGCCACCACCGCTCCCAGACCCCACAGCTCAAGCCGCAGCGACCGCGGGGAGACGGCCGCCCCCCGGTTGCGGCGGCGAAGGCCGGCCAGCCAGCCTGCCCGCCAGTCGTGGTATATGCCCAGGGGCACCGCCACCAGAACCACCAGCCCCAGTTTCACCAGCAGGGCGGTGGTGTAGCCGGAACCTTTGAACAGCTCGGCGCCGGCCAGGAGCCAAGTGGACCGCAGACCGGTGAGCGCCAGCACCGCGAAGGAGGCCGCGGCCACCGGGGCGAATCGCCTGAACAAGTCCCCCAGCGCCGCGGAGCGATCTGGGGCTGTCAGCTTCCGCCACGCCGGGGCGGCCATGGCCGCGCCCGCGATGAGCAGCGGTCCCAGCCAGGCGCCGGCTGCGGCCAGATGCAGGGTGGACACCCATATCCCGAACGGGTCTTCCGACAGCGTCGAAGTGTGGCTTGCAGAGGCGCCTAAGGCGATGAGCACCACCACGCCGATGCCGGCCTGGGCCAACGTGATCTCTGAGCGCGCCCTGGCCAGTCGGCGGGCCATCACCGCTAGCACCCCTGAGCCCACCACCGCCAAAAGCAGCGTGCGGCCGGTGCCCTCGGTGAGGGCCAAGCGCAGGTTCTCGCGCAGCAAGCCGTCGCCGTAGCCGCGGGTGATGAGCGCGACGGTGGCCGCCGTCCTCACCACGATGGCGAGGTGCAACACCAGCGCTCCCACCAGCAGGCCGCGCCGGGCCGCGGCGGCCAGAGCCCCCCATGCCGCCGTCTGAGAATGCCGGCCCCGCAGATGCCAGCCCAGCACCAGCAAGGCCCCGATGACCGCGGCAAGCCCGGCGTACCAGAGGAATCGCCCGATGCCGCTGACCAGCTCCAGCGCCCGGTCGAGCGTGGGGGTTTGGGTGAAGCTGGCCGCCGCCACCGCGGCGCCGTCCACGATCCCCACGCCCACCACGACCTCGCCCGCCACCCGGTGCCCGTCGGGGCCGACCGTCACCCACGAGAGCCCGAAGATGCCCCGGCCCAAATCAGGCAGGGCGAACCGGATGATCTCGGAGTCCTCGCCCTCGGGGGTGAGGAGGGCGGCGCCGGGGATGGTTTCGCCTTCGGAGGAGATGATCTCGAGCCGCACCGACCGGGGGTCCACCGCCTCGGCGAAGACCAGGGTGAGCTGCTCGGGCGCCTCGGCCGACACGGCGCGGTCGGCGGGCACTGTCTCCAACAGCCGCGTATGGGCTGAAGCGGTGGACGCGCCGAACCCGACCGAGGCCGCCAGCGCAACCAGGCACACCACCGCCAGCCGCAGCAGCGGCCGTCGTCGGCGGGAGTCTTGCGATTTCCGCAACATGAATGTTGGAAATGCCGGTATCATTTGATTGCTAAATCCTAAATCAAATAGTTGCAAAATCCCAATTAGCGTGCTAATCCGGTTGCCGTGGAGTACATATCACGGATCGGGGACGCCATTCTCACACATCGTCTGCGCTCTGCGCCGATGGTGGTTGTAGAGGGACCCCGAGCATGCGGCAAAACGGAGCTGGCCCGGCGCCAGGCCGCCAGCGTGGTGCGATTCGACATCGACGGCGACGCACGAGCAGCAGCCGAGTTGAATCCTTCGGCGCTCTTGGATTTGCCGCGACCGGTTCTGCTCGACGAATGGCAATTCGCGCCCGCCATCTGGAACCAAGCGAGGCGCCGCAGCGATGACGCAGGTGGCGTCGGCCACTTCATCCTGACCGGCTCGGCGGTTCCCCCGGACGATCGGACTCGGCATTCGGGCGTCGGGCGGGTGTCGCGCTTTCGACTGCGCCCGCTCTCTCTGTTCGAGCTCGGCCATTCGACCGGCGGGGTTTCGCTGGAGGCGCTCTTTGCAGGGGTGACAAGCGCGGGTGCCGGCCGACCCGAACTCATCCTTCCCGACATCATTGAAATGGTGTGCCGCGGCGGTTGGCCCGCTACCGCCACCGCATCTGCCGCGACGGCGATCGAATACGTGCGCGATCAGATCGAAGAGATCTGTCGGACGGATATC
Source organism: Acidimicrobiia bacterium (assembly GCA_022827725.1). Classification (GTDB taxonomy): domain Bacteria; phylum Actinomycetota; class Acidimicrobiia; order Acidimicrobiales; family Bin134; genus Poriferisocius. The sequence continues at coordinate 45,159 of JAJEIJ010000042.1, read as the reverse complement.
GCCAGCCTCGAAGGGCGCCGCCACGACCCCGTGCGCATGCGCCAGCTTCTGGCCTCGCTGGCCCGCAATGTGGCAACCGAAGTGACGCTGGAGACACTGAGCACCGATGTGGCTGAGACCGGCGAGACGATCACCACCGACACCATCGCAGCGTATCTCCGGTCGCTTCAACGACTCTTTGTGGTGGAGGAGCAGCGCCACTGGTCGGTCAGCTTGCGATCACGCTCGCGGCTGCGCAAGTCGCCCAAGCGTCATTTTGTTGACCCTTCCCTGGCGGCGGCTGCTCTCGGTGCCGGAGTCGACCGTTTGGGACGCGATCTCCAGATGCTCGGCTTCCTCTTCGAGTCGCTGGTGGTCAGGGATCTGCGGATCTACGCCGAGCTGCTTCGAGCATCCGTATTCCACTACCGCGACAACACCGGCCTGGAAGTCGATGCTGTCGTCGAGCATCCCGACGGCAGCTGGGTTGCTGCTGAGGTGAAACTGGGCGGCGAGCGTGCCATCGAGGCCGCGGCCCAGAGCTTGTCGCGGCTGCGGGATCGGGTCGATACCAGCCGCATCGGTGAGCCGGCCGCGCTTGTTGTCGTCACTGCTACTGGCCATCCCTACACACGTCCCGACGGCGTTTCGGTGATCCCTGTGACAGCCCTAGGCCCCTGACCTCTCATTTCCACTGGTCGGCCGGGGCGGGGGCGGGCCGCCGGGCTTTGTAGGGAGCAGCCCGGCCCCCGCCAACTCATAAGCTAGGGGCTGTGCGGGGCGGGCTGGGGGACCGTCAGGGCGCCGAAGCCGAGACGGCATCGAAATATTCAGTCGGCTTCTTCGCGTTCTGCGATAAGGGCAGCGGCCTGGGTGGGCCACTTCCACTTGCTGATCCGGCCGGGGATCTCCAGGGCGGTTTCGAGTTCCTGCACTGCGTTGTCATCGAGAGCGGCGAGGTCTTCGTAGGTCACGATGCCGTGATCGGGCAGCGCTCGGGCCAGCGCAGGGTCGGTTCCCATGATTCGGGTGAAATCGTCTGGCCTCTTGGATGGGTCTGGAGCGGGCCTCTCTGCGGGGGCTGGTGCTGGTGGCTCTGGCTCGGGCTCGGCCAATGGCGGAGCCTCCACGGTCACCGCAGCCTGCGGCTCGGCCACCGCTACCGCTGCTGCTTCGGACGCCCGAGTGCGGATGGTGAGCAGTTCGGATTGGCGAGCTTCCTCCTCGGCGGCGTCGCGGTTCTCCAGCGCTTCCAGCAGGTGCATAGAGATGTCGCCCACCACCACGTCGTCGTCGGCCCCCTCGGCCTTGATGCCATCGTCGATCATGATGTAGCAGAACGGGCAGGCGGTGGCGATCCGGTCGGCCCCGGTGGCCAGCAGCTCTTGCGACCGCTCCACGTTCACCTGCTTGCCTATGGTCTCCTCCATCCACATGCGGGCCCCGCCCGCACCGCAGCACATGCCCTTGGTCCCGTTGCGCCCGGCTTCCACCACCTCGACGCCGCCCAGCGATCCCACCACTCGGCGGGGGGCCAGGTACACGTCGTTGTGGCGACCCAGGTAGCAGGAGTCGTGATACACCACCCGCTCGTCGAGGCGGGCGCCGGTCATGTCGAGGCGCCCGTCGTCGATCAGCGCCTCCAGGAACTGGGTGTGGTGGACCACCTCGTAGTGCCCGCCCAACTGGGGGTACTCGTTGGCCAGGGTGTTGAAGCAGTGGGGGCACTGGGTGACGATCTTGCGGACCCCCATCTCGTTGAGGGTCTCGATGTTCTGCATGGCCAGCATCTGGAAGATGTACTCGTTGCCCGAGCGCCGGGCCGGGTCGCCGGTGCAGTTCTCAGCCGGCCCCAAGATGGAGAAGCTGATCTCGGCTCGCTGGAGCAGCTTGGCCACCGCCTGGGTCACCTTGCGGTTCTTGTCGTCGAACGATCCGGCACAGCCCACCCAGTAGAGGTACTCGGACTCCAGCGGGTCGCCCCCGTCGAGCACCGCGATGCCCTCGAACTCGGTGGCCCAGGCGCCGCGGTCGCCCTGGGACATGCCCCACGGGTTCCCCGAATTCTCCATCGACCGGTAGGCCTGACCCAACTCGGTGGGGAAGTCGGACTCCATCAGAGACAGATAGCGGCGCATATCTAGGATCTTGTCGAGAATCTCGATGTTCACCGGGCAGATCTCGTCGCACGCCTTGCAGGAGGTACACGCCCAGATCTCCTCGCCGGTGATCCGCTCGAACAAAGAGTTGGCCTCAACCTTGATCTCCGGCACCGTGCCCAGGGGCGGCGTGGTGGCCGGCTCGCCGGTGGCGGCCATGACCTCCCCGGTCTTGAGCACGATCTCCCGCGGGTCGAGGGGCTTGCCGGTGGCGTGGGCGGGGCAAACCGAGGTGCATCGACCGCACATGGTGCAGGCGTCGGTGTCCAGCAGCTGCTTCCAGGTGAAGTCCTCCACGGTGGCTGCCCCGAACGACTCCAGGTCGGTCTCCATCAGGTTGGGCATGGGCTTCATGGCCCCCTTGGGCCGGTCTTTGTCCCGGAGGTACATGTTCAGCGGGGAGGTGACCATGTGGCGCAGCATGGTGATGGGCAGCAGCACCAAGAAGGCCACGAAAGCGATCACGTGTCCCGCCCACCAGAACTGGTGCCAGTGGTCGAGGCCCTCGAGGCCCCGCATCTGGGTGGCAACCTGGTAGCCGAGCACCGACCACTTCTCGAAGTCGGGCACGCCGTGGTGGGCGATGCGGAACACCTCGGCGCCGAATCCGGTGACGCCGATGGCGAAGAACGTGCCCAAGATCACCGCGTGCTCGGGCCTCGACTTGATGCGGATGCGATAGGGACGCAGTCGCCGGGGGCCGTAGCGGCGCACGATGGCCCACATCACCCCGACCAGGAAGATGGCCCCGGCGATGTCGCCCACCGCGGAGTACACCTGGTACACCCGGCCGTGGAGGAACTTGGCCCCATCGGGGAGCTGCTCGTCGATCTCCAGGGTGGTGGTGACGCCCAACAAGATGATGAACCCCACGTAGATCATGGTGTGCATGACGCCGGCGCCGGGCTCCCGAAGCAAGGTGCGCATGTACATGCCCCGCCGGAGGTCTTCGAGCCGGGTCTTGGCATTGGAGAGGGTGGTGCGCCGGTTGTCGGGGCCACCCCGCTCCCAGTTCTTCACCCGCTTGGCGAACTCCCAAGAGGCCCACACCAAGAAAATGGGGATGATGGTGTAGAAGGCGGCCTTCCACCCGCTGGGGATGTTCTCCCAGGGGTGACGGGTGATCTCGGCCGGGTTCTTGAACTCGGTGATGGCCGAGGCGATGCCCGAAGCAATGGTGAAGGCGGCGAAGCCCAGCCCGAGGCCGAGGACTATGTGGAAGGGACGCAGGCGCTTTGGGTCCATGGCGACTCCAAACCTAGTTGTTGACATCCCCCGGTTCCGTACTCAAGCAGGCAGTACGAGTTCCGCCCAGCCCCGTACTCGAGCAGGCAGTTCGAGAGCACCACCGTCTGCTTGAAATTCACAGCGCAGAAACAATTGTGAAACCTGGCCTTCCTACCTTGTTCCCGACTGCGACGGCGCCGCAGTGGCGCGGGCGCAGAAACGGCGAAGGAGGGCCGGTCATATGAAAAGGAAATTCGGAATTGGAGCGCTGATTGCCGCTGGCACGGTGCTCATCGGGGCTGTTCCGGCAATGGCCCAAGACGGCGGCGCCGAAGCAGTGCAAGTGGTGATGGACAACCTGTGGGTGTTCATCGCCGGCATCTTGGTGTTCTTGATGCAGGCTGGCTTCGGCATGGTCGAGGCGGGCATGACCCGAGCCAAGAACGTGGGCAACATCATGGCCAAGAACCTGGCCGACATGTGCATTGGCGCGCTGGCCTTCTTCGCGTTCGGCTACGGCATTGCCTTTGGCACCGACAGTGGATCGCTGATCGGCACCGACGGGTTCTTCCTGAGCGGCACGTTCACCACCTTTGGCGACGGGCTCAGCACCCCCACGTTCTTCTTCTTCCAGGTGGTGTTCGCGGCCACCGCGGTGACGATCGCCTCGGGGGCCATGGCCGAGCGGACCAAGTTCTCCGCGTACCTGGTGTTCAGCTTCTTCATGACCGCGCTGATCTATCCGGTGGTGGTCCACTCCTTCTGGCACGGCGACGGCCTGCTGTCGGATCTGAAGATCGGCGACGCCCGGTTCGGCGACTTCGCCGGTTCCACCATCGTACACAGCACCGGCGGCTGGGCCGCCCTGATGGGCGCCATCTTCCTCGGGCCCCGCATCGGCAAGTACGACGAGAACGGCAACCCCCGGGCAATGCCCGGACACAACATCGCCTTTGTGGTGCTGGGCGTGTTCATCCTGTGGTTCGGCTGGTTCGGGTTCAATCCCGGCTCGGAGCTGGCTGCGGATGACTTCGTGATGCGTGCTGCGGTAACCACGCTGTTGGCTGCGGCTGCCGGTGGCCTGACCGCCGGGGCGGTCATCTGGCGCAAGGCCGGCTCGCTGGATGTAGCCATGACCGGCAACGGCGTGCTGGCTGGTCTGGTGGGTATCACCGCCGGCACCGGAACCATGAACCCAATGGGCGCAGTGGTGACCGGCGCTATCGCCGGAGTCATCGTGGTGTACTCGGTGCTGTTCTTCGACCGGGTCCGCATCGACGACCCGGTGGGCGCCATCTCGGTTCACGGTGTGTGCGGCGTGTGGGGGACGCTGGCCGTGGGCCTGTTCTCCCGCTATGACGATGCGTTTGTGGGCCAAGACAACGCCGGGCTCTTCTACGGCGGAGGAATCGACCAGTTGGTGGTCCAGCTCATCGGCGTGGTGCTGGTGTTCGCCTGGGTGACCATCACAACCGGCATTTTGTTCGCGGTCATGAAGAAGACGATGGGTCTACGGGTGTCTCGTGAGGAAGAGATTGGTGGACTCGACCTCCACGAGCACGGAGTGCCCGGCTACGGCCCGGACACCTCCGCTTCTGTGGGCTGACACTCCTACAGCCTGACAGGCGCCTAGCCCGCTTGTTTGGCCACTGCTGTGGCGGCTTCGGCCGCCGCAGCGGGGTCGAGCGAGCGGGCGAGCGCCGTTTTGGCCTCGATGGGCATCATGTCGGGCCCGAGTTCGTAGACCAGCGGCATCCCGGTCGGGATGTTGAGCCCGGCGATGCCATGCTCGCTGATTTGGTCGAGGTGTTTGGCTAGGGCCCGCAGGCTGTTGCCGTGGGCCGAGATCAACACCAACTGCCCGGCTTGCAGGTCAGGGACCACCTCGTCGTGCCAATAGGGCATCAGCCGTTCCACCACATCGGCTAGGCACTCGCTCTTGGGCAGCAGCTCTGGAGGGATATGGGTGTAGCGGGGGTCGCCATTGGGGTTCCACGGGTTGTCGTCGGCAATGGGGGGTGGTGGGGTGCGGTAGCCCCGGCGCCAGGCGTTGAGCTGCTCATCGCCGTAGCGCTGTCGGGTCTCGGACTTGTCCAACCCGGTGAGGTCGCCGTAGTGGCGTTCGTTCAGCCGCCAATGCTGCTTCATCGGCACTGATGCCCGGCCCATCTCGGCCAGGGCCAGTTCCGCAGTGCGAATGGCCCGAGTTTGCAACGAGGTGTGTACGACATCGGGCAGCAGTTCGGCCTCAGCCAGCGCCTGCCCGCCGGCTCGAGCCTCGGCCTCTCCCTGTTCCGTGAGGTCGCAGTCGTACCAGCCGGTGAACTGGTTGGAGGCGTTCCACTGGCTCTGCCCGTGGCGAAGCAGGATCAGCGTTGCTGGACTCACCCTGGGCAGCGTAGCGGCTCTAACCCTTAGTGATCTGCACTCAAGTTTTGGGATATGACAATTTGAGGGGTATCCTGAGGGTCGAAGATAATCCTCAAAACCAAACTTCAACCAAAAAACCAAACTTCAACCAAAAAACAACAACAAAAAGGGAGTCGAACAAAATGGCCAGAGTTGTCGGCATCGATTTGGGCACCACCAACAGCGTGGTTGCAGTGCTCGAAGGAGGTGAGCCCTCGGTCATCGCCAACACTGAGGGCTCTCGCACCACCCCGTCGGTGGTGGCCTTCTCCAAGGAGGGAGAGGTGCTGGTAGGGGAGGTGGCCAAGCGTCAAGCCATCACCAACCCCGATCGCACCATCCGCTCGGTCAAGCGCCACGTGGGCACTGACTGGTCGGAGAGCATCGACGGCAAGGCTTACAGCAGCCAGGAGATCTCAGCCCGGGTTCTGCAAAAGCTCAAGCGGGACGCCGAGACCTATCTGGGCACCGAGGTCACCGAGGCGGTTATCACCGTCCCGGCCTACTTCGACGACGCCCAGCGCACCGCCACCAAAGAGGCCGGCACCATCGCCGGCCTCGAGGTGCTGCGGATCATCAACGAGCCCACCGCGGCCGCACTGGCCTACGGCCTCGACAAGGGCGACACCGACCAGACCATTCTGGTTTTCGACCTGGGCGGGGGCACCTTCGACGTCTCCATCCTGGAGATTGGCGACGGGGTGTTCGAGGTCAAGTCCACCAGCGGCGACACCGCCCTGGGCGGCGACGACTGGGACGACCGGGTGATCGGCTGGCTGGTGGACTCGTTCCGCAACGACCACGGCGTAGACCTGAGCAAGGACAACATGGCCATGCAGCGGCTCAAGGAGGGCGCGGAGCGGGCCAAGATCGAGTTGTCGCAAACCCAGAGCACCAATGTGAACCTGCCCTTCATCACCGCCACCGACGCGGGGCCACTCCACATGGACTACGAGCTGAGCCGGGCCAAGTTCCAGGATCTCACCAGCGACTTGCTGGACCGGTGCCGCAAGCCTTTCGAGCAGGCCCTTTCTGACGCCGGCCTGTCGGCGGGCGACATGGACCACGTGATCCTGGTGGGGGGTTCCACCCGGATGCCCGCGGTGGTGGACCTGGTTACCGGGATGACCGGAACCCAGCCCCACCAGGGAGTCAACCCCGACGAGGTGGTGGCCGTGGGCGCGGCGGTACAGGCCGGCGTGCTCAAAGGCGAGGTCAAAGACGTGCTGTTGCTGGATGTGACCCCGCTGTCGCTGGGCATTGAGACCAAGGGGGGTGTGATGACCCGCCTCATCGAGCGCAACACCACCATCCCCACCCGCCGCACCGAGGTTTTCACCACCGCGGATGACAACCAGCCCACGGTGGAGATCCACGTGCTCCAGGGAGAGCGGGAGATGGCTGGCTACAACAAGACGCTGGGCAAGTTCCAGTTGGTAGACCTGCCCCCGGCGCCCCGAGGGGTTCCTCAGATCGAGGTCACCTTCGACATCGACGCCAACGGCATCGTGCATGTCTCAGCCAAAGACCGGGCCACCGAAAAAGAGCAGTCCATCACCATCACCGGCCAGACCTCGCTGGACAAGAGCGCCATCGATCAGATGATCGCCGATGCCGAGGCCCATGCCGCCGAGGATGCCCGTCGTCGGGAGGAGGCTGAGGCCGTCAACAACGCCGACAGCCTGGTGTACCAGGTGGAGAAGTTGCTGGCCGAGGCCGGCGAGTCGGTGGACGCCGACCAGCGCAGCAAGGTTGAGGCCAAGCTGGGCGAGCTGAAGTCGGCCATCGACGAGAAGGACCTAGACCGCATCCGCTCGGCCACCGAGGAGCTGTCGGCCATCAGCCAGCAGATCGGGGCGGCCATGTACGAGCAGGCGGCCGCCGCTGCCGGCGATGCCCCCGGTGATTTCGATGCCCCAGGCGACTTTGATGCTGGCGGTGCCTCAGACGATGAGAACATCGTCGACGCTGAGATCATCGAAGACGAAGAAGACGGAAGCTCCCAGTGAGCGAGGAGGCTGCGGCTGATCCGGCCAATGACGAGCTGGCCAACGACGAAGTCGCTGATGAGCAGACCGTTAACGAGCAGTCCGCCGACGAGCGGCTTCAGGAAGTGGGCGACGTCGAAGAGCCGGAGACCTCGGTGGAGGAGCTTTTGGCCCAGCGGGATGGCTACCTCAACGACCTTCAGCGGGTGACCGCCGAATTTGCCAACTACCGCCGCAAGGCAGCCGAGCGCCAGCAGGAGACGGTGGCCATGGCCGCGGCCGACATCGTGGAGAAGGTGCTGCCCGTGCTGGACGCCTGTGATGCTGCCGTGGTCCAAGGCGCTGAAGACGTCGTCCCCATTCGAGACGCGCTGTTCGCGGCGCTGGAGAAGGAGGGCTTGGCCAAGCTGGACGATCCGGGCGCGCCGTTCGACCCCACATGCCATGAGGCCGTCGTCCATGAGCCGGGTGAGGGAGAGGCGGTGATCGCCGAAGTGTTGCGGGCTGGCTACGAGTGGAACAGCCGTGTGTTGCGGCCCGCCATGGTGAAGGTCCGGGGGTAGGACGGAGGCGATCGAGGCATGGACGTGAAACGGGAATGGCTGGAGACCGACTATTACAAGGCCCTGGGCGTCTCCCCTTCGGCGTCTGACAAGGAGATCACCAAGGCCTATCGCAAGCTGGCCCGCAAGCTGCACCCCGACGCCAACCCCGACGACGCCAAGGCCGAGGAGCGGTTCAAAGAAGTGTCGGCCGCCTACGACGTGCTAGGCGACGGTGAGCGCCGGGCCCAATACGACCAAGTGCGCCACATGGGGCCTATGAACTTTCAGGCCGGACCAGGCGGCTTCACCATGGAGGGCGACCTGGCCGACATCTTCTCGGCGTTCATGGGCGGCGGCCGGTTCGACCGCGGTGGCCCCCCGTTCAGCGGCCAGACCCGCCCGGTACGAGGCCACGATCTCAACGCCCACCTGACCCTGGACTTCGCCGAGGCGGTGCGGGGCACTACCACCGACTTGACCCTGAGCGGCGACACCGCCCGGGCCGGGCGCTCCATATCCGTGCGCATTCCCGCCGGGGTGGGCAACGGCCAGAAGATCAAATTGGCGGGCAAGGGGGAGCCGGGGGTCAACGGCGGTCCGTCCGGCGATCTCTATGTAACGGTCAAGGTCAAATCTCACCCGGTGTTCGGCCGCCAGGGTAAGAACCTCACGGTTTCTGTGCCGGTGACGTTCGCCCAGGCGGCACTGGGAGCGGAGATCGCGGTGCCCACCTTTGAGGGCGACCCGGTGACACTGCGCCTGCCTCCCGGTAGCCAGCCCGGAAGGGTCTTGCGTGTTCGGGGAAGAGGCGTGGAAACCGCCAAGGGAACCGGCGATCTGCTGGTGACAGTGGACCTGGAGGTTCCCACCGAGCTGAGCGATGAGCAGCGCCAGGCTTTGGAAGCATTCGCTGAGAAGATGGAGGCATCACCATGATCGATCCCCGAGGCCGTGATCGGGCGGTGTATGTCATATCGGTGGCTGCTGAATTGGCCGGTATCCACCCCCAGACCCTGCGGATCTACGACCGCCGGGGCCTGGTGCAACCGGCCAGAACTGGCGGAGGGAGCCGGCGCTACAGCGACGCCGACATTGAGAAGCTCCGCCGGGTACACGAGCTGACCAGCGAGGGCATGAACCTCGACGGAGTGGAGCGGGTGCTCGCCCTCGAGGCTGAGGTGGCTCGGCTCAGGGCCCAGGTGGCGCGCCTCACCAGAGAGCTGGAGTCAAAGCGGGCCGACATCGTTCTGTATCGAAGAGGCTGAGTGCTGCCTTCGGCGGTTAGAGTTCAAGCCCTGCCAATCCTGTGACCGTAACCCTCGCCTCCGACCTCTCCGACCTCTTGGTGGGCTACCAAACCGTCCGGTCTTACACCGACGCGCTCGCAACTCCGTTGAGCAATGAGGACCAGTGCATCCAGTCGATGCCCGATGTGAGCCCTACCAAGTGGCACCGAGCCCACGTGACCTGGTTCTTCGAGACCTTCCTGCTCAAGACCCGTCTCCACGGCTATCGCGAGTTCCACCCGGCGTTCGGCTTCCTGTTCAACTCGTATTATGAGGCGGTTGGGGATCGCCATCCTCGGCCCGAGCGGGGCAATCTCTCCCGACCATCGTGCGATGAGGTGGCCGCCTACCGGGCCCATGTCGATGGGGCCATGGCCGAGCTTCTGACTCGCCCGTTGGACGATGCCACCGCCGATCTGGTGCTGTTGGGCCTTCACCATGAGCAGCAGCACCAAGAGCTGTTGCTCATGGACATCAAACATGTGCTGTCGACCAATCGGGCGCTGTGGCCTGCCTATCACGACCTCCCCTCGCCGCCCTCCGGGATGTCGAGCAACGGACAGCCATCCGCCGGCTGGACCAGTTTCGACGGCGGCGAAGTGTGGGTAGGTCACGACGGCAACGGCTTCGCCTTCGACAACGAGAGCCCTCGCCACCGGACCATCCTCCCTTCGTATCGGCTGGCCAACCGACTGGTGACCTGCGGCCAGTGGTTGGAGTTCATGGCCGACGGCGGCTACGACTCTCCCACTCTGTGGTTGTCGGACGGCTGGTACCAGCAACAGGAGCACGGCTGGGAGGCGCCTTCGTACTGGGACTTCCACCCCGAGGATGGTTGGCGGGTATTCACCCTCCACGGCCTCCAACCGATTTTGCCCAACGAGCCGGTGTGCCACTTGTCGTACTACGAGGCCGATGCCTTCGCCCGCTGGGCGGGGGCCCGACTCCCCACTGAGGCCGAGTGGGAGCACGCTGCCGCCACTCAGAAACCGGGGGGCAACCTCGGCGACCAAGGCCGATGGCATCCCGCCCCCGCCCCGGGCGACGATGGCCTGCACCAGCTCTACGGAGACGTGTGGGAGTGGACGTCCAGCTCCTATGGCCCGTATCCCGGGTTCCGGCCCGCGCCAGGCGCAGTGGGGGAGTACAACGGCAAATTCATGGTCAACCAATTCGTGCTTCGGGGTGGCGCCTGCGTGACCCCTCCCGGCCATATCCGGGCTACCTACCGCAACTTCTTCCATCCCCACACCCGCTGGCACTTCTCCGGGATGCGCCTGGCCCAGGACGCGTAATGCCAGGACGCGTAGTTCCAGGAAGCCCGATTGTGGAGCCGGTGGTCGATATCCATCTGGATCCCGCTTGGATCGATCGAGCGCTCCGGGCCGACGTGGCCGAGGGGCTCACCTCCCAGCCCAAGGAGCTTCCCCCCAAGTGGTTCTACGACGACCGGGGCAGCGAGCTCTTCGACCAGATCACCCGGCTGCCCGACTACTACCCCACTCGAAGGGAGCGGGAGATCCTGGAGCGAGAGGTCGACGTGATCGCCGAGCGGTCGGGTGCCGACACCGTGGTGGAACTGGGATCGGGCACCTCGGAGAAGACCCGAATCGTGCTGGCCGCTCTGGCCGCCACCGGACGGCTCCGCCGCTACGTCCCGTTCGACAACAGCGAGGCCACCCTGCGAAACGCGGCTGCGGAGTTGGCTGAGGCCTATGAGGGCCTGGCTGTCCACGGTGTGGTGGGCGACTTCGAGCACCACTTGGGCCACATACCTGATGGCGGCTGTCGGCTGATAATGCTCCTGGGCGGCACCATCGGGAACTTTCCCCCCGCGCCGCGGAAGGACTTTCTGGCCAGCGTGGCCGCCACCATGGTGCCGGGCGACACCTTCTTGCTGGGTTTCGACTTGGTGAAGGATCACGAACGGCTGATTGCCGCCTACGACGACCCCGAGGGCGTGACCTCAGCGTTCAACCGCAACGTGCTGTCAGTGATCAACCACCGTCTCGATGCCGACTTCGACCTCGACCAATTCGAGCACGAAGCTCGTTTCGACCCCGACGAGGAGTGGATCGAGATGTGGCTGCGCTCCCGCTGCGCCCAGCAGGTGACCATCAGCGGGTTGGGCATGACCGTCGACTTCGCCCAAAACGAGCGCATGCGGACCGAGATCAGCGCCAAGTTCCGTCCCGAGAACATCGGCCCCGAGCTTGCTGGTGTCGGCCTGGCCATGGAGCGCCTGTGGACCGACGCCCGGGGCGACTACGCCCTGACCCTGTCCCGCATGGTGGAAGGGCGCTAAGCCGCCCCGCTTTACTGATTCGAATCCCCTTTATTGCTCGTCAATCTCCGGGTGGGCGCGAGTAGTGTCAGTTCGTAAGCCACGCTGATGGGGTAGCGCTTTGCCAGCAACCGTGGTCGTCGGGACGCAATGGGGTGACGAGGGCAAGGGCAAGTTCACCGACCTCCTAGCCCGCGACATGGACATGGTGGTGCGCTACCAGGGCGGCCACAACGCTGGTCACACCCTGGTGGTGGAGGGTCAGACGTTCAAGCTCCAGCTCGTTCCCAGTGGGGTTCTCTACTCCCACGTGACTCCGATGATCGGCAACGGGGTGGTAATCGATCCCAAAGTGCTCATCGACGAAATGGATCGGCTCACTGCGGCCGGGGTCGACTGCGGCAAGCTGAAGGTGAGCGGCAACGCCCACCTCATCCTGCCCTATCACCAGACGCTGGACGTGGTGGCCGAGCGCCATCTGGGGCGCAACAAGCTGGGCACCACCAAGCGGGGCATCGGCCCCGCCTACGCCGACAAGGCGGCCCGGGTGGGGCTGCGGGTGCAAGACCTGCTCGACCCCAAGATTTTCCGGGAGAAGCTGGGCGTGGTGCTGCACGAGAAGAACCCGCTGCTGGCCAAGGTGTACAACCGGCTGCCCTTCGACCTCGAGACGGTGGCCGAGCAGTACCTAGAGGAATGTCGCCCTCGCCTTGAGCCCCACATTGCCGACACGGTGGGGCTGGTTCACGATGCATTGGAGACCGGCCAGAACGTGCTGTTCGAAGGGGCCCAGGCCATGTTCCTCGACCTCGACCACGGCACCTACCCGTTCGTCACCTCCTCCAACCCGGTGGCCGGTGGGGTGTGCGTAGGGGCGGGCGTCGGTCCTCGGCACATCGATCGAGTAATCGGGGTCACCAAGGCGTATATCAGCCGGGTGGGGTCGGGGCCGTTCCCCTGCGAGCTGACCGACGACATCGGCGACCACTTGGTGGATGTGGGCCGTGAATACGGGACCAATACCAAGCGCCGCCGCCGGTGTGGTTGGCTGGACACGGTGATGCTGCGCCACGCAGTGCGGGTGAACTCCTTGTCGGACCTGGCCATCACCAAGCTCGATGTGCTGGACGCCCTCGACCCCATCAAGGTATGTGTGGCCTACGAGGTGGACGGGGAGCGCTGCAACTCGATGCCCTACCACCAATCAGAGATCCACCGGGCGGTGCCGATCTACGAGGAGCTGCCTGGCTGGCGCACCGACTTGAGCGAAGTCGGCGATCGCTCGGAGCTGCCCCAAGAGGCCGAAGACTATCTGCGGTTCATTGAAGAGCAGGCTGGCGTGCCCGCCTCCTTGGTTGGTGTGGGTCCGGGCCGGGATCAGTTCATCACGTTCAGCGCAGTGTCGTGAGAGTCTGCGTCGTTGGCAGTGGGGGACGTGAGCATGCCCTTACCCACGTGTTGGGCCGGTCGTGCGACGTCGTGGTCACTCCCGGAAACCCCGGCATTCCTGGTTCTGTTGCTGTACCAGCAACCGAGATCGACGCCGATCTGTATGTGATCGGACCCGAGGTGCCGCTGGTAGAAGGTCTAGCCGACGAATTGAGAGCAGCAGGTCGGCTGGTGTTTGGCCCTGGAGCCGACGGGGCCCTCTTGGAGGGCTCCAAAGCCTGGATGAAGGAACTGCTGATGGCCGCTGAGGTGCCCACCGCGGGCCATGGCTCGTTCACCGAGCTCGAGCCGGCTCTCCGCTACCTGGACACCATGAGCGATCTCTTTGTGATCAAGACCGACGGCCTGGCCGCGGGCAAGGGGGTACTGGTTACCGAGGATCGGGCCGAAGCGGAAGAAGCAGTGCGGGCCTATCTCTCGGGGGAGGCCTTCGGCGACGCCGGGCGCCGGGTAGTGATCGAAGAGGGTCTTACTGGCCCCGAGCTGTCGGTGTTGGCGGTGTGCGATGGCCATCGGGCGGTGCCATTGGCTCCGGCCCAGGATTTCAAGCGCATCGGCGAAGGCGATGTCGGGCCCAATACCGGGGGTATGGGGGCCTACTCCCCGGTGCCGGTGGCCGGAGATGATGTGGTTGATGCAGTGATGGATCGAGCGGTGCTGCCCACGCTGGAAGAGCTACAGCGACGGGGCATCGACTATCGGGGTGTGCTGTATGCCGGGCTGATGCTCACCCCCCAGGGAATCAAGGTGCTGGAGTACAACGTGCGCTTCGGCGACCCCGAGGCCCAGGTGGTGCTGCCCCGGCTGAAGTCCGACTTGGCCGACCTGCTGGCGGCCGCGGCGGCCGGATCACTGGAGGACGACCCGGTGTTCGGCGATGACGCCGCGGTGACGGTGGTGTGCGCCTCCGAGGGCTATCCCGCCTCCCCCCGGACCGGCGATCCCATTACAGGGATCGAGGCGGCCAACGCGGTGGAAGGCGTGACGGTGTTCTGCGCGGGGGTGGCATCAGTTGCTGAAGGCGGAGTTGGGGCTATTTCTGCTGGTCAGAACAGTCATGAGCTGGTCACAGCGGGCGGTCGGGTGCTCAACGTCACCGGGCAGGGGCCCGACTTGGCCACCGCCCGAGAGCGGGCTTATGCCGGGGTCACCCACATTGATTGGCCGGGCCGCTACGTTCGCTTTGACATCGCCGCCGCGGCGGTAGAGGGCGCTTCACAGAGGGAATCGGCATGAGCTTGAAAGTCGCTGTCATCATGGGATCGTCGAGTGACGAGGACACCATGGCCCCGGCCCGCACCACGCTGGAACAGTTCGGCGTGGAGTGCCACTGGGAGGTCATGTCGGCCCACCGCACGCCGGAGAAGGTCCGCCAGTTTGTGTCCGGCGCTCGCGATGCCGGGTTTGGGGCCATCATCTGCGGGGCGGGCATGGCCGCTCACCTGGCCGGCGCGACTGCGGCCCAGACCACCCTGCCGGTGATCGGCGTGCCCTTGGCCGGCGGAGCGCTGAACGGGGTGGACTCCCTGTATTCCACCGTGCAGATGCCCAAGGGGATCCCGGTGGCCACCGTGGCCATCAACGGCGCCATGAACGCGGCCTTGCTGGCCATTCAGATTCTGGCGGTGACCGACTCGGGGCTAGCCGAAAGGCTGGCCGCCCATCGCGCTGAGATGGCCGGTGGCTGAGAAGGACCTGATTCCCGACGTTCTGGCCGACCGCTATGCCAGCGCGGCGATGGCCGCTATCTGGTCGCCGGAGGGCAAGGTCAAAGCCGAGCGCCGCCTGTGGGTGGCCGTTCTAGAGGGCCAGAAGGGTCTTGGCATCGAGGTGCCCGACGGGGTTGTGGAGGCCTATCGCGATGCCATCGACCAGGTGAACCTGGACTCCATCCGGGAGCGGGAGCGAGTCACCCGCCACGACGTGAAGGCTCGCATCGAAGAGTTCTGCGCGCTGGCCGGCCACGAGCACATCCATAAGGGAATGACGTCGCGCGACCTCACCGAGAACATCGAGCAGCTTCAGATCCGCGATTCGCTGCTATTGGTGCGCGACAAGTTGGTGGCGGCGGTGTGCGCTCTCGGGGCACAGGCCGACACCCATTCCGAGTTGGTGATGGTGGGCCGCTCCCACAACGTGCCCGCCCAGGCCACCACCCTGGGCAAGCGCTTCGCCAACTACGGCGAGGAGGCGCTGGCTGCCCTGGGTCGGATCGACGACCTGCTGGACCGTTACCGCCTGAGGGGGCTTAAAGGCCCGGTGGGCACCCAGCAAGACCAGATCGATCTGTTCATCGGCGAGGCTGACAAGGCCGCTGAACTCGAAGACCGAGTGGCCGCCAGCCTCGGATTTGCAACCACGATGGGCAGCGTGGGTCAGGTGTACCCAAGGTCGCTGGACTACGACGTGGTTACCGCGCTGGTACAGGCATCATCGGCCCCGGCCAACTTGGCCCGGACCATCCGGCTCATGGCCGGCCATGGCTTGATCACCGAGGGCTTTCAGGCTGGACAAGTGGGCTCGTCGGCCATGCCCGGCAAGCGCAACGCCCGCACCTCCGAGCGCATCTGCGGGTTCTCGGCGGTGGTGCGGGGCTACGCCAACATGGTGGGAGCCCTGGTGGGCGATCAATGGAACGAGGGCGACGTGAGCTGTTCGGTGGTGCGCCGGGTGGCCCTGCCCGGCGCGTTCCTGGCTCTCGACGGCCAGCTTGAGGCAGTACTGGTGGTGCTCAATGAGCTCGCAGTGTTCGAGGACGCGATCGCAGCCGAGCTGACCGCCAACCTGCCGGCGCTCACCGCCACCCGAGTACTGATGGCCTCGGTAGCCGCCGGTGCGGGCCGGGAAGAAGCCCATCGCATCATCTCTGAGCATGTCCCCAAGGGAGACGGGTTCTTCTCGGCTGTTGCCGATGACGAGAGGTTGCCGGTCACTGCTGTCGACGTCGAACAGATCAAGAGCCAACACTTGGCGCTGACCGGGGCGGCCGCTGGGCAAGCCCGGGCTTTTGCCGCCAAGGCCCAAGAGCTGGGCACCCAGAATCCCAACGCTGCCGCCTACCAACCGGAGCCCATCCTATGAGCACCAAGAACATCAACCTGCCCCCAGTTCATTCCGGCAAGGTCCGCGACATTTTCGACGCCGGCGACGGCCGGCTGTTGATGATCGCGTCCGACCGCATCTCAGCGTTCGACGTGGTGATGGACGAGCCCGTACCCGAGAAGGGGCGGGTGCTGACCGCCATGTCGGCCTATTGGTTCGAGACCCTGGCCGATGTGCTGCCCAGCCACCTCATCTCCACCGACGTGGCCGACTTCCCACCCGAGGCCCAGGCGAACGGGGTGGCCGGTCGAACCATGCTGTGTCATCGGGCTGAAATGCTGCCCATCGAGTGCATCGTGCGGGGGTATCTGAGCGGCTCGGCCTGGAAGGAGTACAAAGCCCAGGGCACCATGCACGGCCAGGAACTTCCCAAAGGGCTCCGGGAGTCCGACAAGCTGCCCGAACCGGTGTTCACACCTTCGACCAAAGCCGAGTCGGGCCACGACGAGAACATCTCCTACGACCAGGCAGTAGAGCTGGTGGGTTCGGATCTGGCCGAGCAGGCCCGGGCAGCCTCGCTGGAGCTTTACCGACGGGCGTCGGAGGCGGCCGCCGAGAAGGGGATCATCATCGCCGACACCAAGTTTGAGATGGGCATGGTGAACGGGACCCTGGTGGTGGCCGACGAAGTGCTCACTCCCGACTCCTCCCGCTTCTGGCCGGTGGAGGGCTGGGTGCTGGGGGCAACCCCGCCGTCATACGACAAACAGCCGGTGCGCGATTACCTGAGCACGTTGGATTGGGACAAGCAGTACCCGCCGCCGCCGTTGCCCGACGAGGTGGTGACGGCCAGCGCGGCCCGCTACGTGAGCGCCTACGAGATCATCACCGGCCGCAGCTTCGCCGACTGGCCCGGAGGCTCATGAGTACAGCATTTGATGTGGCAGTTGAGGTGAGTCTCCGGGACGGGATAGCCGACCCGGAGGGCCTGACCATCGAGCGGGCGCTGCCCGCGCTTGGATTCAGCGGCGTGAGCGGCGTTCGGGTGGGAAAGAGCCTGCGCTTTGTGGTGGAAGCCTCAGACGAAGACGAGGCCCGTACACAAGTAGAGGCCATGTGCGAGCGGTTCTTGGCCAATCCGGTTATTGAAGATGTGGACATCTCTCTGAGTCCGGCGACATGACAATTCCCGCTGTTTGCTCCGTTTGGGGGCGAGGATGACCACCAAGGTGGGCGTCGTCGTGTTTCCCGGCTCCAACTGCGAGCAGGATGTGGTGGAAGCGGTGAACACCGTTGGGGGTTCTGGCGAGCTTCTGTGGCATAAGGACACTTGCCTTGGAGATGTCGACGCAGTGGTATTGCCCGGAGGCTTTGCCCATGGCGACTATCTGCGCACCGGGGCGATGGCCCGTTTCTCCCCCATCATGGGCGCGGTTGAGCGTTTTGCCCGCGACGGCGGGCCGGTGGTTGGTATCTGCAATGGATTCCAAATTCTCACCGAAGCTCAATTGCTGCCCGGAGCCCTCTACAAGAATCAGGGACTCAAATTCCTGTGTCAGCCCGCGGTGTTGAGGGTGGAATCAATGGACTCGGTATTGACTCGCGGCCTA
Organism: Acidimicrobiia bacterium; assembly: GCA_022827725.1. Taxonomy (GTDB): domain Bacteria; phylum Actinomycetota; class Acidimicrobiia; order Acidimicrobiales; family Bin134; genus Poriferisocius. Next base: position 27,181 of record JAJEIJ010000042.1, on the reverse strand, counting down.
TCCATTGGCGACGAGCTCAACATCCCCATCAATCACTTCGAAGGCAACTTCATTTGCTCACAACAAGTACTGGAACAGTTGCGCGACAAAAATCAGATCGTGTTCACGTATCGGGACAACCCCAATGGGGCCACTGCTGATATTGCGGGAATTTGCAACGAAAACGGCAACGTGGTGGGGATGATGCCCCACCCCGAGCGTGCCGCTCACCCGTTGCTGGGCAGCACCGACGGTGCTCTACTGCTGAAAGGACTGATCAGCGATGATTAGTCAGTGGAACGCGTGCGGGCAACTCCGGCTGCTTTCAGCACACTCGCCGGGACTCCGACCTCGCGCCATGCTCCATAGGAAATGCCCTTGCGGCCACTGTACTCGGCGGCGATTGCGATGAATTCGCTCTCAATGCCGCTGATGTCAACCGTTTCCTCTTCTTTTTCGAGTTCGGCTTCCAAGTCCATGAGCTCTTGGATCAGATGAACTCGCTTCAACGGCTTGGCCTGGGCGATCTCACCAGGGAGTTCGGCAACCCGAGCCTGCATTCTCTCCGGGGAGCGCTGGCGTCCTCGCTTGGGCTTGCTCTGGTCAAGCGCATTCAGATATCGGCTGACCGTGCGCCCTTGAGCCTGTCCGAGGGCCCGCGCCGATTTGGCTTCTTCAGATACCATCATCACTCCTTGATCTGTTTGATCAGTTTGTTGATCGCCAATATAGAACTACATTCGGCGCGCTTGTTCAAACTGGGCGCCTCATCATATGAGCCATCTGGATATTCCCCTCTAAAACAAATTCGGATGATCTGAGATGAATGAGCCACTGCACCGGTCATTGGGGTTGACAGACGAAGAGGCCGAAGCGATCGAGAAGCTCTTGAACCGTCCGCCCAATCATCTCGAATTGGCGATGTATGCGGTGATGTGGTCTGAGCATTGCTCTTACAAGTCCTCCCGCTTGCATTTGCGCCGACTGCCCACCGAGGCCCCCTGGGTATTGGTCGGCCCCGGCGAGAATGCCGGGGTGGTGGATGTGGGCGACGGCATTGCTGCTGCGATCCGGATTGAGAGCCACAACCACCCTTCGGCCATTGAGCCCTATCAGGGAGCAGCCACCGGAGTGGGCGGCATTCTGCGGGACATCTTCACCATGGGGGCCCGCCCGATTGCGGTAATGGACTCACTGAGGTTTGGCCGGCCCGACGATCCCCGCAGTCGCTGGATCGCGGAAGGGGTGGTGTCGGGCATCTCCGGGTATGGCAACGCGGTTGGGGTGCCAACCGTGGGGGGCGAAACCGTTTTCGATGAGACGTATTCCGGCAATCCACTGGTGAATGTTCTGTGCCTAGGGTTGATGCCGGCTGATCGGCTGGTGCTGGGGCAGGCCAGCGGCGAAGGCAACCTGGCGGTGCTGTTGGGTGCGTCGACGGGGCGTGATGGGATCGGCGGGGTGAGCGTGCTGGCGTCGGCTTCCTTCGGCGATGATGAAGAGGAGGCCGAAAAGCGCCCCAGCGTGCAGGTGGGCGATCCGTTTGAGGAAAAGCGGCTCATCGAGGCCTGTCTGGCCCTTTTGGCCGCTGGGCTTGTGGTGGGTATCCAAGATCTGGGGGGCGCAGGACTCACCTGCGCCACCAGCGAGACCGCATCGCGGGGTGGGGCGGGCATGGATGTGGACGTGGCCGCCGTCCCCCGCCGTGAGCCGGGCATGGAGCCCTTCGAAGTGCTCACCAGCGAGTCGCAGGAGCGGATGCTGGCCATCGTCTCGCCCGACGGGCTCGACGATGTTTTGGCCATTTGCGATCGCTGGGACGTGCAGGCCTCGGTAGTGGGGCGGGTGACTGAAGGCGGTCTGCTTCGGGTGCGCGACGGCGCCGACGGTGAGGTGTTGGCCGAGCTGCCGGCGGCTTCCCTCCACGAGGACGCCCCGCTGTATGACCGTCCTCGACGTCCTCCCCCAGACTGGGAAGACTTGAAGGCCGACACCGCCGAGCAGTTGCCGCCACCCGAGAATGTGGGCGCCGACCTGTTGGCCATGCTGGCCGATCCATCGTGGGTCTATCACCAGTACGACCACATGCTGTTCTGCAATACCGTGGTTGGCCCCGGCGGTGACGCCACCGTGCTGCGGCTCAAGCATCCTGCTTCTGGTGCCGATACCGGCCGGGGTTTGGCCCTGACCGCAGACGGCAACCACCGCTGGTGCGCGGTGGACCCCCGAGCCGGAACCGCCATGACGGTGGCCGAGGCGGTGCTCAACCTGGCCTGCGTAGGCGCCCGACCACTGGCCCTGGTCAATTGCCTGAACTTCGGAAATCCCGAGCACCCCGAGGTGATGTGGCAGTTCTCCGAGGCGGTGGACGGGATGGCCGAGGCCTGCGACGCCTTCGGCATCCCAGTGGTGGGCGGCAATGTGAGCCTCTACAACGAGTCCAACGGCCACAACATCGATCCCACCCCGGTGATCGGTCTGCTCGGGGTGATCGACAGCTTGACTCACATTCCACCAGGGTTGGCGTGGAGTGAAGGCGACCGGGTGATCGTGCTGGGAGCGGGGGGCGCCGAGCTGTCGGGCTCGCTGTGGGCTGCTTCCACTGCCGGGCACAAACGGGGCCAGCTTCCCGGCTTGGATTACGAACAGCATCGGCGGGTGGCCGGCTTGGTGGCCGGCTTGGTGGCCGACGACCGGCTGTCAGCAGTCCACGACGTGTCCAGCGGGGGTTTGGGCGTGGCTCTGGCCGAGATGGCCGCCGTCTCCGGGGTTGGCTTCCGGGGTGCTCGCATCCACAACCACGGGGAGCTGTTCGGCGAGGCCCCGTCCCGGGCAGTGGCCGCGGTGGACCCCGAGTTGTTGCCCGAGGTGGAGGCGGCAGCCGCGGCAACCGGGGTGGCCGTCGCCCGAATCGGGCTGGCCACCGGTGATCGCTTGGCAATCAAGGGGCTGTTAGATCTGGGATTGGCCGCGATTGCAGATCGCTGGCGCTCCCCCATGCCAGAATTGACTAGTGGCTGATCCCATGGACGACTCTCCCCGGGAGGCCTGCGGGGTCGTTGGCATCTATGCGCCCCATGACCCCGTCGCCCATCTGAACTATCTGGCCCTCTACGCGTTGCAGCACCGGGGCCAGGAGTCGGCCGGCATCGCGGTGAGCGACGGCGACAACATCACCGTGGTCAAGGACATGGGCCTGGTTGCCACCGTGTTCGACGACCGCACGTTGGCTACCCTCGACGGCTGCCTGGGCATCGGGCACACTCGCTATTCCACCGCGGGCACCAGTTCTTGGCGCAACGCCCAGCCCGTCTTCCGCAGCGCGGGTGACCACCAGTTTGTGCTGGGCCACAATGGCAACCTCACCAACACCGCCCAGCTCGCTGAGGAGACATCGATATTGCCCGGCATGGTCGGCTCAGACAGCGACCTGATTGCCGAGCTGCTGGCCATCGAAATTGGGCAGATGCCGCCGTCGAGCCGAGCTGAGGGCAAGGTCTTGGAGGAGGCCCTGAAGAGGGTATTGCCCCGCCTGGAGGGGGCATTCTCGCTGGTGCTGGCCGACGAGAACCGGGTCATCGGAGTGCGGGATCCCAACGGGTTCCGTCCTTTGTGCCTGGGTCGGCTGGAACGGGGTTGGGTGTTGGCGTCGGAGACTCCTGCGCTCGACATCGTGGGCGCCCACCTGTTGCGTGAGTTGGCGCCGGGCGAGATGGTGGTGATCAACGGCCAGGGAGTGAATTCGGTTCACCCATTCCCAGAGGAGCGGGTGGATCCCCGCCTTTGCCTGTTTGAGTTCGTGTACTTCTCCCGCCCCGACTCGGTGATCTACGGCCAAAGCGTGCACCACGCCCGGGTGCGCATGGGGGAGATGCTGGCCAAACAGTCCCCGGTGGAGGCCGACTTGGTGATGGGAGTGCCCGAATCGGGACTGCCCGCCGCCGAGGGATTCTCACGGGCCAGCGGCATCCCCTACGGCCAGGGGCTGGTGAAGAACCGCTACATCGGCCGCACTTTCATCGCCCCCAGCCAGCAGATGCGGTCGATGGGGGTGCGCATGAAGCTCAACCCCCTGCGAGACAGCATCGAGGGCAACCGCCTAGTGGTGGTGGACGACTCCATCGTGCGGGGCACCACCACCAGGGCTTTGGTCACCATGCTGCGGGAGGCGGGCGCCGCCGAGGTTCACCTCCGCATCAGCTCGCCTCCCTATCGCTGGCCCTGCTATTTCGGCATGGACACCGGCGACCGCACGGAATTGTTGGCGGCCCACCTCAGTGTGGCCGAGATGTGCGATTACGTGGGAGCCGACACGCTGGCGTTCATCGACATGGAGGGCTTGACCGAGGCCACCGGGGCGGTGGGGGCCGGATTCTGCAATGCCTGCCTCACCGGCGAATATCCGGTGGAAGTGCCGGTGGTGCCGCCCGGCTCGATTGCCTATCAGCGCAGTGCCGCGCAGTTCGCCGACGCCGACGAAGAGTCCGCGCCGTCGCTCTGGGCCACCGGCGGCGGCTGAGCTTTCGACGGAGGGGTGGCATCTGCTGATGGTTGAGACCTACGAGTCGTCAGGGGTGGATATCGCCGCGGGCGAAGAGGCGGTGCAGCGCATCAAAGAGCATGTGCGCTCAACGTTTCGACCGGAGGCGATCGGCGAGATCGGCGGGTTCGGAGGGCTGTTCGACTTCACCCGTCACGGCTACAAGAAGCCGGTACTGGTGTCGACCACCGATGGGGTGGGGACAAAGGCGTATGTGGCTTCGGCGGCTGGCCGGTACAACACCATCGGCATCGATCTGGTGGCCATGTGCGTGGACGACCTGGTGTGCCAGGGGGCCGAGCCGCTGTTCATGTTGGACTACATATCGGTACACAAGCTTGACCCCGACCGGATCGAGCAACTGGTAGTGGGGGTGGTGGAGGGCTGCCGCCAAGCGGGCTGCGCGCTCATCGGGGGCGAAATGGCGGAGCACCCTGCCCGGGAAGACGAGTTAGACAATCAGTTCGAACTGGTGGGGTTTGCCGTGGGGGTGGTGGAGCGGTCGCGGCTGATCACCGGGGCCGACGTGCGCCCCGGCGACACGCTGATCGGGCTGCCGTCGCCCGGCTTGCGGAGCAACGGCTATTCCCTGGCCCGCCGTCTCTATTTCGAAGTGGCCAAGAGAGGACTGGATGACCCCGCCTGGGAGGGGAGCTCCCACTCGGTGGCCGATGAGCTGCTGCTGCCGTCGGTGATCTACGCCCCCGCGGTGCGAGACATGCTGGCCAAGGTGGAGGCCCGGGCCATCACCCATGTGACTGGCGGAGGCATTCCCGGCAATTTGGCCCGTGTGCTGCCCGACAAGGTCGATGCGGTGATCGATCGGAGCTGCTGGGAGCAGCCACCGGTGTTCGCTGAGTTGCAGCGCATCGGCGAGGTGACCGACGAGGAGATGGCCAAGGTGTTCAACCTCGGGTTGGGCATGATAGTGGCGGTGAGAGACCGCGACGCCACCAAAGCCATCGATCTTCTGCGAACTGGTGGCCATCGGGCGACCGTGGTGGGCGAAGTGGAGAAGGGCGACGGCCAAGTGGCAATGGTTGGAGCGCCTGAGCCAGCCGAGAGTTTGCCGTAGGCGGGAATCAGCGGTCCCGCAAAACGACCATGCAGGGCTCTGCGGCGCGGGCAACCCCGCCGATTTGGTCGGGCCGCGGTCTGGCATCATCGAACAGGGCCTCGAGGTCGAAGGCGTCGAAGAGCCGCTCGATCACGCGGGACATGGCCGTCACTGAGAAGGGCCGGGCCGGACAGGTGTGAGGGCCATGGCCGAAGGTGGTGACCAATTCGGCGGGCAGCCCCGGTGGTGATACCAAACGGGGGCCCTGCCATCGGTCGGGGTCGTAGCGGTCTAAACCGGGGCCGGAGTCCATGTTGGTGAGCGGCAGGAATGTGGCCAGGGTGGCGCCGGGCGACACTTCGTAGGTGTGGGCGCCGTCGTCGATGGACACGGGCTCGAGCACGGTGCGAAGCATGATGGAGCGCTGGCCGATCCGGGTGGATTCCAGTACGCAGCGCGACACCAGGTCTTGGTCGGCATCCTGGCCGTTCCGCACCCGAGCGAGCACATCGGGATGCTGAACCAGATGCACCAGCGACCATCCCAGCGCGGCGAACAGGTTCGACATCGACCCGATGTGGACCAAGATCACGTCTCGAGCCACTCCGGTCAGCCGTTCGGTATCGGGAGCGTCGGCCCATCGCTCCAGGATCATGTCGAGCAGGTCGCCGGCTGGACTGTGCCGGGCGGCGATGGAGTCGGCCAGGATCTGCTCGGCCTTGGCCATGGCCTCGCGCTCGGCCGCCTTTCCCGACTGGGCCACCTCTTGCATCCGGGTGGGGGCCACGAAGGCCTCTGAGCCGTCGAGCGCATCCAGTGCCTCTACCAGCTCTTGGAAGCGGGCCGAGCGCAGTATCTCGCGCCCGCCCCAACTGGCCAGGCCCATGCGGTGGCCGAGGCGGCGGGTGAAATCGAACAGATCGATCTCGGTGCCGGGGCTCAGTTCTGCGAGCTGGAGCGAGATTGCCTCTTCCAAGGCATCGAGGTAGCCGGACACGTTGGGTCGGGTGAACAGCTCGTGGGGCAGGGTGCGCCTTCCATCGAACAGCTCGTCGGGAAGCTTGCGGACCAGCATCTTCCAGTCGGCAATGCCCTTGCTGGCCTGCTGTTCGGGAACGGCGTAGAAACTCTGCAACCCGACGGGTGAGAACAGGAACAGATAGCGGTCGTCGCCACTGTCGATTACGAACGTATCGCCGCAGGTGGAACGAGCGGCGCCGATGGCCGTCACGGTATCGCTGACCGGTCCGTCCCAGGGCAGCACGCAGTCGGCAACCGTGGGCATCGGGGCGATGATAGGCAGATCGGCCATCGGGGTAATTTCTATCCGCTTGGGGCCTGTTTTCCCACCCTTGGAGCCCAAAGCCTATTGTCGTCCCCGATGCCACTTAGTCCCTGCGACGAATACCTCCACGCTCCACCACCGGGTTCTGATGCCCTGTGGAGCGACAACTTCTGGTTCTCGGTCTGCGACCGGGATGCCGATGTGTTCGGCATCAACCACATCCACGCCAGTCTGTCGCACGGGTATTTGCGGGCTAGCGCGTTCTACGTCATCGACGGCGTGCCGGTGCAGTGGGCCTCTCGTCAACCTCTTGGAGATGAACTGGAGTTCTCCGTGCTGGGCGACGGACGGGTGTCCTACTCCGTGGAGGAGTCGTTCTCGCGATATCGCTGGCAGCTCGATGCCCCCCGTTTCGGATTCGATCTGACCTTCGAAGACCGATTTGGCGTGTTCGACTACAACGACTGTTTCGGAGGAAATCCCCTGGGGGCCTATGAGGGCTATGGCGGGCACTACGAGCAGGCCTTAGTGTGCCGGGGCGATTTTGAGTCCCGCGGCGGGCCCCGGTCGGGGGAGCGGCGGGCCATCGACTGCTGGTCGCATCGGGACCACTCCTGGACCCATAGATTCGAGCGGCCTGGGCCCTGGGATGTGCGCCATCGCCGCACCCAGGCCGAGTCGTGGGGGCACTTCTGGCCGTCGGTGCAGCTCCCCGACCGGCACTTGAACTCCTTTGGCTGGATGAGTCCGACGCAGCCGCTGCCCGGTGACACCCCCTCAGTGGGCGGGTGGATCGGCGACGCCGACGGCACCCGTGCGCTGCGGTCGTCTACGTGCGTACCCAGGCTGGAGGAGGACCAGCGCACCGTCATGGCTTTCGACATGGCCTTTGAGACCACAGACGGCGAGGTGCTCACCGTGCGCACCGGCCGTAAGCACGCCCACACCCGCAACGGGCTCATGCGGGACGAGAACGACGCCGAGGTTCGCCTGGACTGCCACGAGCCGTTCTTCGATTTCGAGGTTCTGGAGACCGGCGAGCGGGGCTACGGGGTGGTGGAGTACTCGATCCACCCGCCCTGGCCCCGGTATCGGTACTAGATGATTCGTAGGCTGATGGCCGTGGGCATCATCAGCGGGAAGCTGTTCCCATGAAGTGGGGCATCCACCTGCCCCAGCTCGGCCGGGCCGCGTCGCTTGAGTTACTGGTGGAGATCGCCCAGCAGGCCGAGGCCGCGGGATTCGACGACGTCTGGACCGCCGACCATGTGGCCGTGCCGGTCGACTTGGAGGGGATGCCTTCGTTCTTCCCCGAGCCGGTGCCGTTGTTGTCGGCGGTGGCAGCTCATACCCAGCGAGTGGGTTTGGGCACGTCGGTGCTGATCCCCGCCTACCGAAATCCCATGCAGTTCGCCAAGCAATGGGCCACCCTCGACTGGCTGGCCCCCGGCCGCACCATCCTCGGAGTGGGAGCCGGGTGGCTAGAGCCCGAGTTCGAAGCCTGCGGCGTGCCTATGGTGCACCGGGCCCAACGGCTCGACAACTACATCGACGGATGGCGGGCCGCCTGGTCGGGGGCCACTGAGTTTCAGAGCGAGTTCTTCAGCTTCACCGGCGTGCGGATCAACCCCCAGCCCGCGGCGCCGATCCCCATCTGGATCGGCGGATCATCCCCCGGAGCTCTCCGCCGAGCCGCAAGATGCGACGGCTGGATGGGCACCTGGGCCCCACCCGAAGTCTTCGCCGAACGCCTTGGTGTATTGCGAGCTGAGCAGAGCCGACTAGGTCGCTCTCATGAAGACACCACAATCTCCATCCACATGGAGCTGAGGCTTGGCAACCCGCTCGACAGCGCCGGCCGCTGGTCAGTAGTAGGCGACGGCTACGGCGACCGCGAAATGGTGATCGGCGACATCGACCACGTAGCCGAAACCCTGGCCCCCTACATCGAAGCCGGCCTAGAGCACGTCCTCCTCGTCCCCCTAGCCCTCTCCCCCGAAGAATGGCACCACCACGTCGAAGCCTTGGCTGGCTTGATCAGCTAATTCCCTGTTTACGCATGACTGAGCGGCGGATTCTTGCGGCAGGTGAATCGTTAGGCCGAGATGGCTTTGCGGAGTGACTTCACCGCTTGTTTGTCAGTGATCTGTTGTTGGGATGTATTCGGCTGAAAGACGAATTCTTCGCTTCCGCAGCGGATGGTCATAGATGACCCTGGTTGCAGGATGCGAAGCAGATCCCCAACCGTGGTTGACGGGGTTGTAGGTAGATCGTCTCCGTCGTCTTGGCCAGTTGCAGATTCGACAGCAATCCAACTGAGCACCAACTCGTTCTTCTTCTGGGGTGGAGTGGCCGTAACGAGCACTCCAGATCGGAGGCCTTTGCTGTGGATGATTGAGATGGACTCGTTGAGACCGTCGTTCGGAAGAACGGGCACGATGAATAGGTCTTCTCCTGCTCGCGCTGCCCATTTGATGAGGTGATCATCAGGGCCGCTCAGAGAGGCCATCCGGCCAATGAGCTGTCGCAGGGCAATCTCATTCATCACATGATCTCCCTCGTGGCTTGGTCCCAAGCGTAATTCTTAGCCCACTCCCAGGCCAGATCAATGTCGTGGCGGCACTCTCGAGGTACAAGAGTGGTGTCATGCACATTGCCCCCGGCCTCTGGTCGGTGGACGTGCACAACTCGGTGGGCGGTGTCGATCCTCACAAGATCATCCCAGTCGTTGCCGTTTCTGCTGACCTGGAGTATCACCGCAAAGTCTATAAGTTGCCCGTTCGATTCCCTTCTGGTCTCTCGCTGCACGATCTGAGCGCTGATCGAGGGGTCAGAGGAGGGGACGTGGCTGATCACCGTAGTTGGCTGACGCCGTTCTTCGACTGGGGGCAACTTGGGCAAATCAGGCTTGGGCGGAATCTCCATGGATGGGAGCTGATTCGTTCTCGGAGGTCGTTTGGCCACAGTGCTTTCTAAGTTCGCTCGCGTTAGGCGCTGTAGACCGTCGACTACGCCGAGCGCCAGGCCACGGTCCTAGATGTCAGGAGTCCAGCTCTTTGTCGTCAGGCAAGAAGTATGACGATCCGTCTTCGCGGAAGACCCGCATTTTGATAATTCCGGCACGCCCGAGATCAACCAGAGTTCCGGGGAAGAGCTTCCTGAGTGCCCTCCGCTCTTTCAAATACAGGGATGTGAGGCTCCCCGGTTCGATGTTCTCGTCGCAGAATTTCCTGAACTCGGCGATTGCAGCCAGCTTTTCCTCCAGAGGCCGAAGATGGGGCGGCACCGGTTCATCACCAGCGGCAATTCCTTTCTCGACCTCCACGGGTGCCGTCTCTTCCACGCTTCCAAACTTACAGAACTTTCATGCTATTGCAACCCCTTTTATTTCGGGGGCCAGCACGGAGTCGGCATGACCGCAGTTGAGACGCCGGAGTTGGCCGTTAACCGAGACCAGGACGCTGTGGCGGGGCTACTAAGGGAATAGGGGCATAAGCTTGTTTGTACAGGCGAAGGGCTCGGAGCATTCACGTCTGGTGGTGACGTATGTGCGGTGGTCAATGTGAGCCCTGTAGGACCTAAGGTTGTTTGCATGGGCGACTTCACCGACAGGGAGGAAGGAGTACAGGACAACGCAGCTGGTGAAGGTGGGTGGCGATCGAGGGTGAGGAAGGTACGTGGTGTAGTGGCGGCTGGCGGTCAGCGGGGGTTGGCGAAGGTTGCTGGGGTGGGGATGGTGACGGCTTGGAGGGTTCGGGTTGGGGGTAGGGCGGCGATTGATGGGACGAAGGAGGGGGTTGGGCAGGTTATGTCGGCGGCTCAGGCTTTGATGGCTAGTGATTTGTCGGGGGATCTCAACCGGTTGGTGGCCGTGGCGGTCAAGGGAACTCCGACGGTCTACGACAAGGCGATGGATGCCAAATACCTGGATCCCGCGCTGCCCTCTGGCCTAGGCGGCAGCTATCACCGGCTGTTTGATGGGGGCCATACCATCGCCGGGGCGGTTCGGGCTGCCAGGGGGGTGTCGGCTGACGACACCGTGGTGCAGGAGGCGCTGGGAACGATCAAGGCGCTGCTGCGAGATGCGTCCACGCCTCGAGGCCTGCCGCTGGCGACCTGGGACAAGTCCACGTTCGATTCTGTGGCTGCGGCGTTGGAGTCGAATTTCAGGATTCCCAAGGCCTGGTTCTACGAACTGAACACCTACGACGCAGCCGACCTCCTTGGCGGCGCCATAGCGGTGGTGTCGGTGATCTATCGGTGGAACCGCGCCGACACCGAAGAATTCGCCAGGCTCGCCTCGGTCATCGGGACATCGGCTGCAGTCAGCGCCAACCCCCTGCTAGTGGTGGTCTCAATAGTGGCCATGGCCCGGGCCTACAACAAGGCGAGTAGCGCTGATGAATTTGCTGAGATGATCGATGGGGGGTTCAAGGGCGCGGCGACATCCGGAGCCAGCCTGGCCGCCATCGCAGTGGCGGGCTCAGCGGGTGCCTCAGCCGGAGTAGCGCTCCTGGTCGGCGTTACCGCCGGCATTCTCGCCTACAAGGTCAGCGACAAAGTGAGCCTGATCGCCGTGGCACGCTTCGCCAAAGACCAGGCAACTGTGATCTTCGCAAATGCCAAGGAAGCGACACGCCGGGTCTGACGGTCAAGCCTTCAGAGACTCAATCACCCGTGAAATGCGTCAGTTCACTGGCTATTCCGTTTGGCATCGTGGTGGTCGGTAGGAGGAGCCGTATGGAAATCGGATCTGCCTTAGGTATTGCTGACATCGCCAGAGTGGCTGAAGGTCTTGGGGCGGCCGCCAGGATCGGCATCGATGGGCCGGGGGCTTCGGGGAAGAGCACGCTTGCTGCTGGGCTGGCGGAGACCTTGCCTAGGGCGGTTCTCGTCGAGGGGGATGACTTCTACCGGCCCGAGTCGGATGCAGGTCGGTCGGGTTCCGCAGTTGGAGGCCTATTCGATCTTCCGCGACTCGTTTCTCAGGTCCTACTCCCTCATTCACAGGGTGAAGAAATCTGCTATCAGCGCTTCAACTGGGATACCGGAGTTCTTGGCGGTTGGATTAGCAGGCCTGGTGGCACGCCGCTCATTGTTGACGGCGTCTACTCAACTCATGAGACGCTGCGGGACTTCTATGACCTGAGGATATGGGTAAACGCACCACGAGCAATCCGACTGGCTCGAGGGGTTCAGCGTGACGGGGAAGAGGCAAGAAGCAGGTGGGTCGACGTCTGGATGCCGGCCGAAGACCGCTACATCGCGGACCAAGCCCCCCAAAACCATGCCCACCTCGTTCTCGACGGCAGCGGCGATGTATTTGACGAGTCAGATGAGACCCAGTTCACGGTGGTGGGAGGGACTTATTTCAAGAGCCGGTAATTCGGGAAGCCCCAGTTGCAGGCAACGCCTCAGCTAAGGAGATAGGGAACTTCCGCCCAGCCGGATTGTTCTGGGGGAGGGATGGTGTGGTGGGGGGTGGTGGCTTGGCTGGCGTGGCTGTTGGCGATGGCGATGCTGATGGAGGCGGCTTCTAGTAGTTCTAGGTCGTTTACTCCGTCGCCGATGGCGGCGAAGTCGAACTCGTGGCCTTGCCATTGGCAGAAGGCCTCTACTCCGGAGACCTTGGAGATTCCGGCCGGTGACACTGTCAGGCGGCTTCCTCCGTAGAGGGGGTCGGGTTCGTCGACGCGGGCAATTCCCAGCGACTTTGAATGGACCTCCTTGGCTGCCAGGTGAGCGAGGTCTGAGGTCATGCCGGTCAACACCAACTCCAGCACATCGGCCTCTACGTCAACGGAGCTGAGGGAGTGGTTGATGTCTTCTTCGAGGAACTCCAAATGGGTGGGTTCGCTGGTGGGGTTCTCCGGCAGCACCACATCGCCTCCCGGCCCACCTCGGTCGTCGATGTAGAGGCAAGGGCGGATGTCGTGGGTGTCGAGAATGTCCAATAACTCCCACAGGGCTGCCGGATCGAACGCGATGCGGTGGAAGCATTCCTGGGTGGCGAAATCCATCCCGATCGATCCGTCGAGGGCTACCGCGGGCAATCGGAGACCGTTCAAGTCGAACAGGCGGGCGATGTTCAGCAACCGACGACCGGTGGCCGCCAGCACGACATGTCCTGCCGACTCGAGCTCAGCCAGCGCCTCCAAGTGGGCCGTCGGCGCGACACAGTCCAAGCCCCAGAGCGTTCGATCCAGGTCAGTCACAACCAGCATTGTTCGTGGCTTGGGCTGGGCTAGTCGCCGGGGTTGAAACGGCGCAGGATGCCGGAGCGGACGCGCCACCGGGAGAGTTGGCGGACCAGGGCGGGTGGCATGTTCGACTGGGTGCCCGGTGTCGGACCCGCCGAGATGATTCCGGCGCGGCCCCGGTAGGGCTGGTCGTCCTCGTTGTGGCCCGACCACACCACCACCTGGGGGAAGGCGATGGTTATGCCCGCGGCGGCAAAGCTCTGGTGCACCGACAAGATCACGTCGTGGCGGGTGGCCAGCTCCGTCGGTACGTCGCTGCCGTGCCAGTAGTACAGCGTGAAGTCGATGCTCGAAGATCCGAAGCGGGTCAGCAGCGCCTGCGCCGGGGGCTCAGCGCTTATCCGCTCTACCTGTCCGAGCGCCTCGGTCAGGCACTGCGTGGCCGCTTCCAGGTTGGTGTCATAGGCCACGCCTACTTCCAACTCGCTGCGTCGCAACGGCTCGTTGGTGAGGTTGACGATGGGCCCGGCGGCCACCTCGCTGTTGGGAACGCGCACCGCCGATCCATCGAGCCCGCGCAGCACGGTGGTCCTGGAGTCGATGTCGGTGGCAACGCCTAGGTGGTCGCCGAGCAGCACCGTATCGCCCACTCTGAAGGGCCTCCGAGCCTGAAGGATCAACCCGGAAAAGAAGTTCTCCACCAGTTTCTGCAAGGCCAGCGCCAAGACCAGGCCGCCCAGGCCGATGGCACCGATCAGCGGTCCGACCTGCACACCCAGGCTGGTGAGCGCGTAGAACAGCCCGATCAGGAAAAGGAGATAGCCGACAAGCCGTGCGGTCACGATCGCCGCAAAGCCCGGTCCCACCACGTGGATCAGCACCCTTCGTACGAGGCGGGCGACGATCACGGACACCACGATTGAGGCGGCCACGATGATCCCGGCCTGCACCCAGTCGGACACGGTCAGGGCCTCGTCGATGATGGCGCCTTCAGACGACTGCGCCAGAAGGTCTGCTGCGGCCAAGGTTGTCATCGGGGTGCTATTCGCAAGTCGGTGGTCACGGTCTCGTCATGCTAGTGACGCCCTACCGGTTCAGCAGCAGGCTGGCGGCTTGGGGGCAGGGCATGCCGATCTCGACGCCCGCAGCGGTGGCTAGAGAGTTGGCGGCGGAGATGAAGCCGTCGTGGTAGTGAGACAGGCCGCTGCCCATGCGGGCTCGCCGGGCATCCACGGTGGCGCCGGCCAGTCCGTCGGCCTCCACGATGGTGAGCCCGGCCATGCCCGAGTCGTCCATGCCCCGCCCGCCGTCGGAGCAGATGAATCCGAATGGGCGGCACCGGCGCAGGTAGGGCACCGCTGAGCGGCCGGTGTGGCCGGCGGTGACAAGCACGTTGCGGTCGGTGTCCTCGCTGGTGCCGAAGGCGATGGAGTCAGCCGCCACCACGCAGCGCCCGTCGGGAGCGGTCTCCATCACCGTGCGGTTGGTGATCTCCGCCGCCGCGGCAGCCACCGGGTCGTTGTCCAGAAGCGCGGTGGCAGCGTCGCGCACCGCCATTCCCGCCGTCACGCCGCAGTCCAGGGCCAGTTGGTTGACAAAGCTGATCACGCCATGTTCATAAAGGTGTACTCCGTCGCCCAAGTGGGCGGTCATCACATCAGCCACCGCGGCAGGAATGCCCAGGGCCTCCAGGTACCACAACCCGGCGATGGCGGAGCCCTCTGGCCCGATCCCACAGTCCATGCCGATGGCCGCTCGGGGCCGGTGCTCGGCGATGAACCGAGCGGGCAGCACCCCGCAGTACGACGAGTTGACGCACACATCCCGGTCCCGGTTGGTCTCGTCCACGTCGTAGGCCGAGTCCATGCACATCACCCGGCCCCGGACCGAGGCCAGCACCTCGGTCTGCTTTTCGGTCTCCGTGCTCATCGGGCTGTTCTCGGCGGGAACTCAGGACGGCGCTTCTCCATGAATGCAGTGGCACCCTCGATCATGTCGGGCGACCCGATGGCTTGGGCCAGCATCCCCAGCCCCGAGGCCATGTTGTCCCTGAGTTGGTTCCAGTAAACGTTGGAGCTGATCTTGGCCGCCTCCAGGTAGCGAGGGCTCATCTTCAGCAGCTCTTCGCACCAGCGCCCCACTTCGTCCTCCAGCTCATCGTCGGGCACCACCGCGTTGATCCACCCCATCTCGCAGGCCTGCTCCGCGGTGTATTTGCGGCATAGAAAGGCCACCTCCTTGGCCCGCTTCTCCCCGATGGTCATGGCCAAAAGGTTGGTGCCCCCCAGCACCGGGGCACTTCCCACCTTGACCCCCGTCTGGCCCAGTTCGGCCGACGCGGCGGCAACGGCGAAGTCGCACGCCACCACCAGCTCGTTGCCGCCTCCGAAGGCCGGACCGTTGACCGCGGCGATCACCGGCATGGGGGCGTTGCGGATGGCGTCGAACAGCTCCAGCGAGCCGTAGAACATCGACCGCAGCTCATAGAAGTTCGCCTCGGCCAGATTGGCCAGATAACCCCCGGCGCAGAACGCCCGGCCTTGTCCGGTGATCACCACCACCCCGGCGTCGACGTGCTCCCGGAACGCGGCGATGATCTCGTCGATGGTGTTGCGGTCATAGGAGTTCAGCCGCTCGGGCCGATTCAGCCGCAGCCAGACGACTCGGTCGTTTCGCTCCACGATGATGTCGCTCACGGTGGTGTCCTTTCCCCGTACCGCATACTGTCCAGCATCGTATGGCGTTCGAGCTTGGCCCTGACATCCTGGCCATCCAGCAGGAGGCCCGGGCGGTGGCCCGCCTGGTTGAGGGGTTCGCCGCGGAAGCCGATGAGTGCAGCCAGGTCCATCAGCCCACCCTCGACGTGCTGCGCAGCAGCGACCTGTGCTCGCTGATGGTGCCGGCGGCCTACGGCGGTCGCCACGAGCGCGTGGACCCGCTGGCGGTGTGTGTGGTTCGAGAGGCCCTCATGCGGGCTTCGTCGCACTTGGATTCGCTGTTCGCCCTCCAGGGCATCGGCAGCTACGCCATCGCGGTGGCCGGCACCGACGAGCAACGGGAGGAGTGGCTGCCCAAAGTGGCCAACGCCGAGGTGCTGGCCGCCCTGGCCCTCACCGAGCCGGTGGCCGGATCCGACCTGCGGGGCATCGAGACCACGCTGGTGGCAAACGGCGACGAGGTGGAGCTGAACGGAACCAAGTCGTTCATCTCCAACGGGGGAGCGGCCGGCTTCTACACCACCATGGCCAAAGAGGAGGACCGGTTCTCGCTGGTGCTGGTGCCCGCCGATGCGCCCGGAGTCTCCGTCGAGCCCTCCCCTGAGATCATCGCCCCCCACGTGCTGGGCGAGGTGACATTCGACCGGGTGCGCCTGCCCGCTTCCGCCCGCCTGGGCGATCCCGGCGCCGGGTTCCGCCACGTGCTGGCCACCCTGTCGGTGTTCCGCATCTCGGTGGCCGGAGCGGCCGTC
Source organism: Acidimicrobiia bacterium (assembly GCA_022827725.1). Lineage (GTDB taxonomy): Bacteria > Actinomycetota > Acidimicrobiia > Acidimicrobiales > Bin134 > Poriferisocius. Next base: position 10,651 of record JAJEIJ010000042.1, on the reverse strand, counting down.
GGCCTCATGGACGGGGCGCTGACCTGTGCCGCCAACCACGCCGCCAACCGAGAGCAGTTCGGGAGACCGCTGGTGCGGCTAGGGCCGGTGGCCGGTCTGCTGGCCGACTCCTGGGCCGAGCTGGAGGCCACCCGGCTGCTGGCCTACGCCACCGCCGAGGCCGCCCGGGAGGATCCATCGGCCCATCTCGACCGGTCGTCGCTGGCCAAACTGGCCGCCACCGAGGCCGCTAGCCGGGTGGTGGACCGCTGCGTGCAGGTGATGGGTCGATGGGGGCTCATCCGGGGCTCCGACATCGAGCGCTACTACCGCCAGGCCCGGCCCATGCGCATCTATGAGGGGGCCTCCGAGGTGCTCCGGCTGGGCATTGCCACCCGGCTGTGCGACGAAGTGGTCGATCGGGCGAACGAGGAGTAGGGGCATGGCGGTGGACTGGGGCTTAGACGGCCATGTGACGGTGGTGACCGGGGCCAGCCGGGGGCTGGGAGAGGCCGCGGTGCGGGCCATGGTGGCCGAGGGCGCCCGAGTGGTGGCCGCAGCCCGCTCAGCCGACGCCCTCGCGGCGCTGGCCAGCGAGCTAGGCGACGCGGTGGCCGCGGTGCCGTGCGACATGCGGGACCGGGCCGCGGTGGCTGGCTTGGTGGATGAGGCCATCAGCCGATTCGGCCGTCTCGACTCGGTGGTCAACAACGCCGGCATCGCTCCCGCTTCCAAGTTTGTCGATCAGCCCGACGATGTGTTCGACGAAGTGCTGGCCGTGAACTTGGCCGCCCCAGCGGCTTTGGCCCGAAGGGCCGCCTCACATTGGATCGACATCGGCCAACCGGGCTCGGTCATCAACGTGGCATCCACATCGGGGCTCAAGGGCAAGCCGACATTGGCTGCCTACTCGGCCTCCAAGGGCGGGCTGCTGCGACTCACCGAGGCCCTGGCCGGGGAATGGGCCCGCTACGACATCCGGGTGAACGTGATCGCCCCCGGTGCGTTCGAAACCGATGCCCAAGCTGCGGTGCTGGGCGACCCCGACACCCTGGCCGCCCGGCTGCGCAAGATCCCGGTCCGCCGCATGGGCCAGCCCGATGAGCTCGGACCGCTGGTTTGTTACCTAGCATCGGAGGCGTCGGGGTTCGTTACTGGATCGTGCTTCGTTATCGACGGCGGCGAGGTGTCCAAACTCTGACAATGAGAACAGTCAAGAGAGGCAACAAATGACCATGCAAGCCACGTCCAACAACGCGGTCCACAGCGACCTGGGCAGCCCGGCGCTGTCGAGCGGCGAGCTAGCCGCCATCTCGCCCAAGTTCGCCGAGGGCTACGCCCGTATCCGCGACGTGACCGACCGCGACGGCGCCTGCCCGGCATGGGCCAAGGCCCTGTACATGGCGTGCGCGGCGTCGGTGAGGGTGCAGCCTGAGCTGGCCCTTCGCGAGCTGATCCGATCCCGCGAGCTTGGACTCACCCTGAGCGATGCCCGAGGCGCGTCGCTGGCCGTGCTCATCTCTCGGGGAGAGGCCACCTACAACGCCTTTGCCCGGGCCGTCGACCAAGCGTTCGACATCGCCGCCGAGCAGTCCACCGAGCCGATCCCCGATTTCTCCCTCGACCGCCAGGCCGCCCTCGACTACTTCCAGAGCTACTTCGGGTTCGTGCCCGACTACATCGAGGTGATGGCCGACAACGCTCCCCGGGCCTTGGAGGGCTACGTGCTCATGCGGCAATGGTCGCTGGCCGAGAACAAGCTCGACGCCAAGCATGTGGAGCTGCTGCTTTGCACCATCAACGCCGCCGAGTTCTCCAGCCGGTTTGTGAACATCCACTGCAACGGCGCCCGCAACGCCGGGGCCACCGAGGCCGAGATCACCGAGGCGGTGGTGTGCGCCATCCCCATCTCTGGCGTGGCCTCCTGGCTGCCCGGCGCCGACGGGATTATGGAAGGCCGTTGACGCGGTCACACGCCGCCTTACGGCGGACCGACACGAGATAGTCAGCATGACGACAGGCCTTATCGACGTCCACGCCCACATCGTGCTGGAGGGCACGATGGGAGCGGCTGGGCCGTGCGACCCCGAGATCGGCGCCCACGACGACGGCACCCCCTGGTTTCGGGTGGGCGGCTACCAGCTCGACGGAGTGGCCTACCGGGGATCGCTGTTCATCGAGCTGGACATGCGCCTCGAGGCCATGGACGCCCAGGGCATCTCGGTGCAGGCCCTGTCACCCAACCCGCTGACCTACCTGCACTTCATCGAACCGCAGCTGGCCATCGACTTCTGCCGCCGCCACAACGACGACCTGGCCGCCGCGGTGGCCCTACACCCCAACCGCTTCGTCGGCTTGGCCGCCCTCCCCATGCAGGACGTCGACGCCGCCTGTGCGGAGCTCCAAAGGGCAGTGCAGGAGCTGGGCCTTCTGGCCGGCTACACCGGCACCGACTTCGGCACCCCGCTCGACAACCCGGCCCTCGACCAGCTCTGGTCGCTGTGTACCGAACTCAACGTGCCCCACTTCTTGCACCCCACCCAGTCGGGCATCGACGGGCCGCTACTCGACCCCCGGTTGCGCCGCTGGGACCTCGATCTGGTGCTGGAGTACTCCTACGAGGAGACGGTGGCGGTGGCCACCCTGGTGTTCGGCGGGGTCACCGAGCGCCACCCCAACCTCGACCTGTGTCTGTCCCACGGCGGCGGCACCACGCCCATCGTCTTGTCCAAGCTCCGCAAGCTGGCCGAGCGCCGCCCCGCCGCCCCCGAGTGGATCAAAGAACCCGGTGCCTTCGACCGGGCCCTCAGCCGCCTTTGGTTCGACTGCCACATCACCGGCGCCGCTGAACTCACCTTGGCCCTCGAGCAATACGGCACCGACCGCTTGGTCTACGGCACCAACTTCGGCGGCTGGGACCGAGGCACCGGCCCCGACGTCACCCACCTAGCCCAAACCCTAAACACCAACGCCACCCGCCTACTCCGCCTCTAGCCGCCGTCTTGTTGGCGGGCGGCCCAGCGGGTTTGGGAGAGGGTTTCCACTTCGGGGTTGCCGTCTAGGAAGGTCTGCTCTAGGAGGCGGTGGGCGATGCGCCAGCCGTCGGGAGTGCGGACCATCTGGTCGATGTACTTGCCGCCGACGATGAAGGTGTCGCCGCCGGGGACATCCGCGATGTACTTGGTGGCGATGAAGTAGCAGCCGGCGATGGCCTTGTCGCCGTCGATCTGGGCCCAGTGGCAGCCGTTGAGGTGCTGGCTGGCGTCGGCTGGTTCCAGCGAGGAGGCGCACTTGGCCACGATGGCCTCGAGCCCCTCGAACCGCTCGCCCCGATAGTCGGCCACCGCGTCGGGCAGGAAGATCTCTTTGAGCGCCTCCCAGTTGTGGTTGTCCAGGCTCCAGGCGTAGCGAATCTGGATATGCCGAATGGCGTCGCGGTCCAAGAGGTCTTGGAGCCGGTCCACATCGAGGGCCGGGGTGTCTTCTGATCTGGTCTCCATAGGCCGCTCAGGTTACGGTGCCGGGCGCAGTCAATTCACAGGAGGCAACAATGAGCAAGCGACTTGACGGACGGGTGGCGGCCATCACGGGGGCGTCCAGCGGTATCGGCCGGGCCGCGGCTGAGCGATTCGCAGAAGAGGGCGCCAAGGTGGCCATCGGTGATATCCAAGACGACGCCGGTCGGCAACTGGCCGAGTCTCTAGGCGGCGCCGCAATCTACGTCCATTGCGACGTGACCTCCGAAGACGACGTGTCCGGGCTGGTAGACGCCGCGGTGGCCGAGTTCGGGCAGCTCGACGTGATGTACAACAACGCCGGCATCGTCGGAGCGGTGGGGCCCGTCGACACCACCCCGGCCGATGAGTGGCACGCCAGCATCGACGTCCTGCTCCACGGGGTGTTCTACGGCGTCAAGCACGCCGCCCGGGTGATGAAGCCCCGGATGACGGGCTCGATCATCTCCATGTCGAGCACCGCCGGAGTGATGGGCGGCCTCGGCCCCCACGCCTACGCCGCCGCCAAGCACGCCGTGGTCGGGCTCACCAAGAACGCCGCCGCCGAGCTGTGCCGCTTCGGCATCCGGGTGAATTGCATCGCTCCTGCGTCCATGGCCACCCCGATGGTGGCCTTCGCCCATACTGGCGACCACACCAACATGGACGGTGCGCTGGCCGAGCTCACTGCCAGCTCCCCGCTGATCGGCCGCCCCGGCCTAGCCACCGACGTGGCCAACGCCGCCCTGTGGCTGGCCTCCGACGAGTCGGGCTACACCAGCGGCCACACCCTGGCCACCGACGCCGGATTCACCACCGGGGCCCGGCCCGACGCCCCCGGCTTCGCCGACTACGCCCCCATGATCCGCGAAGCCGGCCGCACCGGTCTGTAGGGAATCAGCGGAGCAAGCAAGGAGTAACGTCGAGCCGTGCCTGAAGAAGCCCCACTGCTGGCCAACGAAGAAGACCACCCCCAAGAGGTGGTGTTCACCGACGGCGACCGCCGGATCGTGACCATGGACTCGGCCCGGTACGTGGACGCCCGCAACCGGGACAACGACGTGGTGGTGCCGTCTTCGTATCTCGGAGTGCTGCCCGCCCGGCTCATGGCCCCCCATCGGCCGAAGGGGGTCATCGGCCACGACGGCTGTATCGGAAAAGACGGCGCGGGCATCTCCGGGCTCTGGTTCTTGGAGGCTCTCGGCATCCCCGCGGCCACCGCCGATGGGATGAGCGCCGAGCTGGGCAACGGCCTCGACCTGTACGAGACCGGGGTCATCTCCCGGCTCAACATCTACGCCGAGCGCTGCGGGGTCACCGAGGGCATGGCCGTTTCAGAGGCGGCCAAGCTGCTGTTGAACAACGATCCCGGCGAGGTGGACGAGGGCACCAAGATCCGCCGCGAGGTCAAGGCCACAACCGACAGCGGACGCCAGATCGTGGTGACCGACTCCATTGTGTTCGCCTTGCCTGAAGACTCCCGCAACGTGCTGGTCACCGCGGGCCACACCGGGCGCAGCGGGGCGGATTTCTTGCTGGAGGTGAGCCCCCACGGCTTCATCTGCTCCGACGGAGGCCGTAGCAAGAACGACGCCGGGATCGCCGGGTTGGCTATCACCGAGGCCCACGGACTGGCCGGTGCCTGCTGCGATGCGTGGAGTGCCCCGGTGGGGGATGCGTTCAAGGCGTACGATGAGGGGATCATCAGCGCGTGCAACCAGCCAGCCCGCGACCGAGGCGTCGAGGTGGGCATGTCCGTCAAAGACGCCGCCGCGGCCCTGCTGGGGGACTGAAAGGGGCTAAGTCAGATGACCGAGCCGACGCCAATCCTGATCACCGGGGGAACGCTGATCGACGGCACCGGTTCCCCGCCCCAGCCCGACACCTCGGTGCTGCTGGAAGGCGACCGCATTGTCGCTGTTGGCCCCGATGCAGGCACCAATCAGCCCGGCGCCACCGTCATCGACGCCACCGGATGCACCGTCATGCCCGGGCTCATCGACGCCCACGTCCACTGCACCTTCGACGACGTGCAGTCCAACGACGAGCTGTTCTTCCACCGCGACCACACCCTGGCCGCGCTGATCGCCGCCCAGAATCTCCAGAAGCTGCTGATGGCCGGGGTCACCGGATTCTGCGATCCCGACACCCTGTTCTCTATGGGCCCGTCGCTGCGTGATGCGGTGGACGCTGGCGTGGTGGAGGGCCCCCGCATGGCCACCGGCGTGCAAGCGCTGGTTACTGCGGTGGGCGGCACCGCCGGGCGGCTCATCCCCGACACCGGGGTGGTGGGCTACGCCCAGGTGGTGACCACCGTCGACGAGATGATCCAGATGACCCGCCGCCACATCAAGTACGGAGCCGACTGGATCAAGATCCACGCCACCGGGTCCATTCCCCGCCACCAGGGCGAGCTTTTGGCCTGGAAGCCCGAGGAGCTGAAAGCGGTGTGCGACACCGCCCATGAACTGGAGACCCCGGTGATGGCCCACGCCCGCTCAGCGGGCAGCACCCGGGCCTGTGCCGAGGCCGGGGTCGACCTCATCCTGCACGCGTCGTTCATGGATGACGCTGGCCTCGAGGCGGTGATCGAAGCCGGTGCCGCCCTCATGCCCACCTTCACCTTCCTGGCCAACCTGGCCGACTATGGCCACCTGGTGGGCGCCGGGGCCGGCATGCAAGACGTGTTCCGGGGCGAGATCGAGGCCACCGCCAAGAAGATGGCCAAGGCCCACGACGCCGGGGTGCCGCTGCTGTGCGGCTCAGAATCGGGGTTCGCCCTCACTCCCTACGGCCACTGGCACGCCCGGGAGATGGAGGTGCTGGTGGAATCGGTCGGGCTGAGCCCGCTTCAGGCCATCGCCTGCGCCACCGCCAACGGCGCCATCGCAATGCGCATGGAGGGCGAGGTGGGCACCCTGGCCCCCGGAATGGCTGCCGACGTGCTGGTGGTAGACGGAAACCCGGCCGCCGACGTCACCGTGCTGGCCAACAGGGCCAACCTCCGCAGCGTGATCAGCCGCGGCGAACTCGTCGATCTGGACCGCCCCTGGCCCACCCGGTCCCCCATCCCCGGCGAGAAAGTGGCCAACTGGGCTGCGAGTTCTTTGACCAGCGACCTGATCGAGTAGCTGGACTGTCAGTTTTGTGTAACCGGGCGTGATGGTCTTCATTCATTTGTCGCCGGGTTGATAAATGGATTGGGTTGTTTTCGCGAAGTGACCGGTATAGTGGTCAGAATGAGTCGGCAGATGACTGCGACGCAGGCGAAGAGCCAGCTTTTGTCGCTGCTCAATGATGTGGCGGGGGGCGACGAGATTGAGATCACCAAGCATGGGCGCACGGTGGCCCGGCTTGTTCCGGCCGTCGGCCCTGCTGCGCTGCGGGGCCGGTTTGCCGGCATTGCGGTCAGCGTGGCCGACGACGAGTTGTTGTTCTCCACCGGAGAAGCCTGGGAATCCAGTTGACGACGCTTTTGATGGACACCCACGTTGTGCAGTGGTGGTCCGCAGAGCCAGACCGCTTGAGTTCGCCTGCTGTTGCTGCTCTGGAGTCCGCAGACGAGCTCGCCGTTGCCGCCATCACCTGGTATGAGCTCGCCTGGCAGGCTGGCCAAGGCCGGGTAACGGTGTCTCAGCCGATTCCCACATGGCTTGACGCACTGGCGCAAATCGTGCGGACAGTGGCCCTGACCCCGGCCATCGCCGCGACGGCTGCCGCGTTGCCGAGGTCTTTCCCCGGCGACCCGGCCGACCGGCTCATCTACGCCACTGCCATCGAGTCAGGATGGCAGCTCGTCACCAAAGACGGCCGCATGCGCAAACACCAGCACACCCACCCCGTCGCCATCTGGTAGCTCGCGCCGACCACAAGGGGGTGTACGAGACTCCCGACGGGGAAGAGGTCAGCCCTGCAATACTGAGTCCCGCGCGCAATCGATGGGCTGGGGGTTGTGGGCAATTTTTGTGTACGTATAATACGTACATGCCCAATAAAACGATCAGTGTGCCGGATGACGTTGTGCCCATTATCGACAGCCTTGATGTGCCGTTTTCGAGGTGGGTGACCGACCAGCTTCGGCGCCACTCGGCTAGCTCGACTTTGACATTCGCACAGCAGCTCGTGGCAGATGCCGCGTTGGCAGCCGGCGAGCGCTTCAGCGAGCATGACGCGCCGGCCGTCGGCGAGCGGATGGAGCGCTCGGCACCGTGGTAGCGCGCGGCGCGGTTTATTGGGCCGACCTCGACAAGCGACGACCGTGTGTCGTCGTGTCATCAAACGATGTTCTCAGCGTTGAAATCTGGCAGACACATGTTGTGCCGTTGACCTCGAAACCCGAAAGAGCAGGCCTCGCCGGCAATGTGCTGCTCACCGCATCGGCCACGGGCCTGCCAACGGACTCCGTCGCAGTGCCGCTCGGGCTGGAGTTGGTAGACCGTTCCTGGCTGACTGAGCGCGTGGGACAGCTACCCACTGCCCTTGTCGACGCCATCGACGATGGGATTCGAGCCGTACTGGGCCTATAAGAGGGAAACGTCGGCTGTTAGGGGTGGACTGCGAAGGCTTGGGTTTTGCGGGGGCCGTAGCGGTAGACGCGAAAGTCGGTGTCGAAGGCGAGTGCTTGGGTGATGGAGAGGCGCTCCATGAGCGCCCAGCTGGTGCGGTCGGTCAGGGAGAACGCTTGGTCGGGGTAATCGGCCTGCACCGTTTGGGCCGCTTCGAAGTCTGCGCGCGTCGTGCATTCGATCTGGGCGATGCCCGCCGCGATCGCTCCGATCACGCGATTGGCAAGGGCGTGGTTCGAGCGAGCGGTGATGAGGTTCCACAGCTCACCTAGTACGAGGTCGCTAGTGACAAGGATCCCCGCCTGCTCGGTGAGCAGCGACTGGGCGACGTCGCGGTGGGCATCGCCGGCATCGGCCGCGGCGTACCAAACGCTGGTGTCCACGAAGACCGGGGCCACTGGTCAGATCCCCTTGGCGGCAAACTGCCTGTCAATCGCCTCGCTGATCATGGCCTGCTTTCCATCAGCGATCCTCGATCCACCGCCGTCGAAAATCCCGAAGATGGTCGAGGGATCCACCGCGGGAGTGTCCCGGTCTAGGTCGCTGGCCACGAGTCGGCGGATGTACTCCGAGAGCGAGATGCCCTCGTGGGTAGCCTTGCGCTTGGCCTCGGCGTGGTGGTGGTCGGGCAGGATGATCATTGTCCGCACACCACCAACATAGCACCACTGGCATGGCATAACCTATGCCGAATCTACCAAGGGGCGTCGAGGTCGATCTCAAGTTGAACGAGCTCTACGGCGCCGTCGGCGGCAAGCTGGCCGATCACTGAGAATCGGGGAACGAGCATGCCGGCCGCGATGAAAAGCCGGTAGTCGGCGCGATCTGGAAACAGCTCGGGTAAGTCGTCAAATGACACCGCGAAGTGTTCGACGATGCGCAGCAGCTCAAGAGTTTGGAAGTCGATTGCCGAAGGCTGTCCAGCAGGACCACGCTCGGTCGGGAGTGCCCTGTCTAGATCACGGAAGAAGTCCGAGGTGACCCGGACCGCTCTTCGGCTGCCGCTCAAGCGGAGCTGGAAGGGTTGGGTGGGGAAGTCCGGCTTAGGAGGCGGCTGCGAATGCGGTCGAGGAACTCGGGAGGAACCTCGCTGAGGTCGGTGACGATGCTGGCTTGGAACTCAGCATCCTGCTCGGCAGGAGTGAGCTTCTCAAACTCCGCCGCCGTCCAGATCTTGCGAGCCACAAACTCAGTATAGGGAATCAGGGCGGCTTCCAAGGATTGAGCTGTTTTCGCGAAGTGAGCTGATGTTTAGGCCGCGAACACCACCGGGTAGCGGCCGAAGTAGGGGCGGGTGGGAGATGGAGGTGCTGGTGGAGTCGGTGGGACTGACCCCGCTTCAGGCCATCGCCTGCGCCACCGTCAACGGGGCCATCGCCCTGCGCATGGAGGGCGAGGTAGGCACGCTGGCCCCCGGAATGGCCGCCGATGTGCTGGTAGTGGACGGTGATTCGGCTGCCAATGTCACCGTGTTGGCCGACCGGGCCAACCTCCGCAGGGTGATCAACCGCGGCCAGCCGGTGGACCTGAACCGCCCCTGGCCCACCCGGTCCCCCATTCCCGGCGAGAAGGTGGCCAACTGGTCGGCGAGTGTTTTGACCAGCGACCTGATCGGGTAGCTGGCGAGGGAGGGGGCTTTGCGGGCTGTGTTCTGTGCTGTCGGGTGCAGTTTTGCTGCCAATGCGTGACCGAAGACCGGGATTGTCTCGACAACTGCGCTGACGAAACCCATTCGGGCCTCTCTAAGCCGGGAGGGGCTCTTGGCCGGCAGTGCTGGGGGGCTGGGTTCTTCTGGTGTGAAGTCTTGGGTTTGGAGGTATTGGGCGACGGGGGTGTGGTCGGCGGCGAGGTTTCGGATGTAGCGGGCGACGGTTGCGGGTTGCTTCCAGCGTCCGGCGATCATGAGCGCGGGCATGTCGACGCCGCCGGCGGCGAGATCTTGGGCCATGCCGATTCTCGGCGAGTGGGTAGTGATGCCGGTAGGGTCGATGCCGGCTGCCTGAGCAGCGGCTTTGAACCGCCGCCGCACAGTGCTGGCGCTTATGGGGAAAATGCGCTGTTCGGGCTGGGCTTCCGGGGGCCGTATCCGCTCGATGGCCTGGAGCGTGTAGGCGGAGAGAGGGCATACGGCCCCTTCCGCCATCTGGTCGGTTTTTGAGCGCCGGATCAAGACCCTCCCGGTTATCGCGTCGTCTGAGCAGGAGATGTCGCTCCAAGTCAGCGCCAAGAGCTCGCTACAGCGCAGAGCGGCATCGTGGCAAAGGGACAACATGGCTATGTTGGTCAGAAGCTTCTGCTTGTCCTCAGCCCGAAGATCTAACCGAGCGAGCTGTTTTTCTGCGTGCTGGGTGATTTGTTGGATGTGGTGCCACCTGAGCGGTTTTGCCTGTTTGGGCGTGTAGCCGCGGGCGGCAGCCCGACGGTTGATCCCTCTCATCGTCTGCTGCACTTCGGGATCTCGCGTTGGGTCTTCGATGAGGCAGTTTCGGTGGTGGTGGCCAACGGCGGCGAGGTAAGCCCGCAGCGTAGTCGGCTTCTTCCCCTCGACATCCAAGGCGACCAGCCAGATCTGCAATTCTTCGGGTTTGGCTGGCAAACAGCGGATACCGTGCT
>JAJEIJ010000041.1:0-94166 GCA_022827725.1 Acidimicrobiia bacterium | reverse complement strand
CCCGTCCAAAACCAACGCCACAGCGTCAGCCTTGAACTCCTTGCTGAAACGCCGCCTGGCCCTGCCCGGCGGCCTCTCCCTTTCCATCAATGACATGGTTACCTCCTAATCGAGGTGACCGGCCAAAGGGGGGATACTCATCTCTGGTTCCAAGATCAGCTCGGCCAACGCGTCGGCTGCTCTTTGTTGAGGGGTTCGGCGGGCCTTGGGGTCTTCTTGGTTCCATAGATCGCGCTCTTTGTCGGCCATTACCGCGGCGATGTGCTCGCCAGTGACCGGATCGAGGTCGGCCGACAAGACGAACATACCGGTGTCGCGGCTCTTGAAGATCCTCGCCGCGCGCTTTTCCCTCTGACGGTCAAAGATGGCCTGCCCGTCGTCGCCGGAGAGGTCCTGTTGCTGGCGGCGCAGCGTCTTTTCGAACTCGTCGTAGTTCTGCTCCTTGGCCGCATCTATCAGCGCATGTTCATTGATGGGTCCATCCGACGAAGCCCGGGCGATAAGCCGAGCATGGTCTTGGGGGATATCACCTGCTGCCAGAGCCTCAGATGTGGCCTCCAGAGCGGCCAGCCGTTCCGCAGCCTTGACGTCGTGGCGGGCGGCCCGCTTGGAAGATCGCAGTTCCTCTCGGACGATCCGCTCGGCGGCGACTGCATTGTGCTGGCGCGCCATCTCGGCCACCGCTTGGGACTTCATCGCCGCCAACTTCGACTCGGCCCGCCCAATCAGGCTGATCCGCGCCCGCAGTAGCTCCTCCGACTGGCCGGTCACATCCATCGCCCCGACACACACCGCCGCCCCGCAACCGCCTCCAGCGGTGTCAGCGGCCTCGGCACATTCGGCCTGGTCATGGGCAAATCTCATGGCTGTAAGCATACCAACAACCAGTGACAATAACCCTCTGAATATCTTGTGAAAGCAGAAAATATCTTAGAAATAATCAAACATCAGCAACATAAACCACAAAACATGCAAAGATGCTTGCCTCCAAGCCGCTATTTGGCGAGCAAAACAACCTGGAGTTGGAACTTCTCTGCTTCAAGCACATTGCGAAGCTTGTCGTCGTCGCTGGCTGAAACCACGACTAGCTGGGCATCCCCGCGGCTTCTAGCTCCGGATTGTGCCAAGTTCAGAGCAACCCATCGATCAGGGCCGCCAATCTGATCCACTACGCAGGTCGGTCCACCGGGGTCATAGATCGGTGGTTCGACACTGGGAGACCCGATGGCGTAGTTACCCCTCTCATCACTGACTACCAACGAACCAGGAATCGCGGGGTCGAAGGCGACTCCTCCGAACGTGTGTGCTGGCCCATCTGGTCTGTGCTCTGGAATGTTTGAGGCTTCCGCGACTTGGGATGTGTCAGCTTCTGGAGGGCGTTCATCCAGCAGCTTGTTCCAGTACGACGAGATCGGCGTTGCCCCCACCGAGGAGAGCGCGTCGATGCGGTCAGAATCGTGGGGAGACACACACGTCACCCACCGGGTTGAGCCCAGGTCGCCGGTCAGGAGTTCGGCCACTCCTTCCCAGAGCAGGGGATTCTGCAAACACAAGTCATCAACCCATACGTGATGGGGTTGCTTGGCTAGTCGAAAGAAGCCAACAACAGTGCCATCGTGGACGAACACGCTTGCGTGCTGATCGGGAGATCCAACCGCAAATTCCAAGAACTGTGCGTGCGCCTCATCAGCCCCAGCCCGAGGCCGAAAATACACCGGCGACCAAGCGGCAAGCTGACTACGCATCGCCGACGTCAGCTCCAGGATCTCAGCAAGGTCTTCTGCCTGTGCATCTCGCACTCTCATGGGCAGTCCCCTCCCTGGCCGTGGATGATCGGGTGGGTCTCCACAACCTCGCCCGCCATTAGACCGGCCAAGAGTTGAGATCTACTTCCAGACTGCCATCGAGAAGAGCGGCTTTGCATGCCTCGATGACCTGTTCGGCTGGTGCGTCTGACGAAACGACATGAGACTCGAACTCTCCTAGGTCGGCGAACTGCTCGTACATGGATTCGGCGCCAGAATTTTCGGGCGTGTCTCCTCGCCCCCGCACTCGTTGCGACGCCGTGACGCGACTGGGTCGCAGCACGAGGTACTGCACGCAGATCTCACGATCGCCAAGGCGTCGGGCAATCAGACCTAGGAACCACGGCCCGACAATTCCGTCCCACACGACCGTGTAGCCGGCATCGGCATATGCAGCCGCAGCGTCCGCCGCTGCCACCATTACCGCAGCATTCTGGCTGTGCGCGTCCGGTAGCCATGGTTGAACAAACCCCGAACGGATGGACCTAAAGAACCAGTCCGACTCCAGATGGACACCTTGCTCGTAACCCGAAGCGAGAGCGGCGCTCACGGTCGTCTTCCCCGAGCCCGGCGGACCCGACACGATCACCACTTCTCCGCGTCTGGGCATCTGGCGATGGTAACCAGGGTTCGTAGCAGGTTGCTGCCCCACTTAAACCGGGGGTCGCAGCGTTGCCGGGTTAGGCGGTGGTTTGGGCTTCTTCTAGGGCTTGGGTGAGGGTGTGCCAGGAGAGGGTGGCGCACTTGATGCGGACGGGGAACTTGACCACGCCTTTGAGGGCTTCCAGATCGCCGAGTTTGATGTCGGCGCCATTTCCGTTGACAGGGGCGGGGTCGTCGGGATCGGGCTCGATCGACATCAGTTCCTTGAAGGCCCGGTTGAGGCGGTGCAACTCCTCGGTAGTGCGGCCCTTGACGGCGGCCGACATCATCGACGAGGAGGCCTGACTGATTGAGCAGCCCTGGCCGCCGAACTTGATGTCTTCGATCACCCCGTCGGCCACTTGCACATAGATGATCACCTCGTCGCCGCACAGGGGGTTGAAGCCCTCGGCCCGGACGGCGGGCGGAGTGTCCAGCTCTCCCCGATTGCGGGGATTGCGGTAGTGGTCGAGGATGATCTCGCGGTAGAGATCTTCAAGATCAGGCATGGCGACGGTTCAACAGTCTACGGGCGAGGACTCAGCGATATGCAGTCTTTCTTCATTCAAGACTTCACTCGATGAAGAACGCGTCGGCATCGGCCAGGGCATCGGCCAGGGCATCGACGTCTGACTCATCGTTGTAGACGTACATTGATGCCCGACTGGTGGCGGAGCAGCCCAGCACCCGCATAAGCGGCTTGGCGCAATGGTGGCCGGCCCGCACGCACACCCCGGATCGGTCCAGCACCTGGGCCACATCATGGGGATGGATTCCCTTGTACTCGAACGACAGGACTCCGCCCCGCTCAGCCGGCTCGGTCGGCCCGTGGATGGTGATGTCGTCGCCGTAGCGCTGATTCAGGGTCCGCAGGGCATAGCCGGTGAGGGCCACCTCGTGCTCCCGCACCTGCTCCATCCCCAGACCGGTCAGATAGTCCACCGCCGCTCCCAGTCCGACCGCTTCGGCAATGGGCGGGGTGCCGGCCTCGAACTTCCACGGCACTGCCGCGGTGCTGAACCCCTCCTTGGTCACGTTCAGGATCATCTCGCCCCCGCCCAAAAACGGCGGCATGGCCTCCAGCAGCTCGGGCTTGGCCCACAGCACCCCGATTCCCGTGGGGCCGCACATCTTGTGCCCGGTGAAGGCCACAAAGTCGGCCCCCATCTCTTTCACATCGGTGGGCAGGTGAGGGGTGTACTGGCTGGCGTCCACCATCATCAGCGCGCCGGCATCGTGGGCGGCGTCGGCCAGTTGCCGGATGGGGTTGATGGTGCCCAGCACATTGGACACCGCGGCCACACTCAGCAGCCGGGCCCCGTCGAGCAGGCGGTCGAGATCGGTCAGATCCAGGTGGCCATCGCTGCGGATGGGGATCCAGCGCAGCTCGATGCCCTGCTCGGCGGCCAGCATGTGCCAGGGGACGATGTTGGCGTGGTGCTCCAATTCGGTGATCACCACCGGGTCGCCCGGCCCCAGATTGGTCCGGCCCCAGGTCCGGGCCACCAGGTTGATGGCCTCGGTCGCGTTCTTGGCGAAGACGATCTCAGAGTCCTGGTCGGCTCCGATGAAGTTGGCGACCTTCCTCCGAGCCTCTTCCAGCGCTTCGGTGGCCTCCACCGCCAGCTGATAGGAGCCCCGGTGGACGTTGGAGTTGAAGCGCTCGTAGTAGTCGGTCACCGCGTCGATCACCGGCCTGGGCTTGTGGGAGGTGGCCGCCGAGTCGAGATACACCAGGCGACGGCCATGCACCTCTCGGCACATGATCGGGAAATCGGCGCGAACAGCAGCAGTATCTAGCGCCATGCCTCGTACCCTTCGGCGTCGAGCTGCGCGGCCAGTTCGAATCCGCCGCTGGCCGCGATCTTCCCGTTCATCAGGATGTGGACGTGGTCGGGGGCCAGATGGTCCAGCAGTCGGCGGAAGTGGGTGATGGCCAGCACCCCCATCTCCGGACGAGAGGTCCGCACTTCCTGCACTCCGTTGGCCACGATCTTCAACGCGTCGATGTCCAACCCGGAGTCGGTCTCGTCCAAGATGGCCATCTCCGGCTCCAAAATGGCCAGTTGGAGCACTTCATTGCGCTTCTTCTCGCCGCCGGAGAACCCGTCGTTCAGATAGCGGTCGGCAAACGAGGGGTCCATGTCGAACCGCTCCATCCACTCCATCACCGCCAACCGCAATTCCAGCACCGACAAGTCGATGCCCTTGCGGGCCGACAGCGCCTGGCGCAGGAAGTTCATCACCGACACACCGGGGAACTCCTGGGGGTACTGAAAGGCCAGGAACAACCCGGCCTTGCCCCGCACATCGGCGGGCCAGTCGGTGATGTCATCGCCCTTGAAGCGGATTCGCCCCCCGGTCACCTCGTACTCGGGACTGGCCAGCAGCGCGCTGGCCAGGGTTGACTTGCCCGAGCCGTTGGGCCCCATGAGGGCGTGTACTTCACCGGCCCCAACGGTGAGGTCGATGCCCGACAGGATCGGGATGCCGTCTTCAGCGGTAGCGACGTGCAGGTTTTCGACCTCGAACAGCGGGGCCTCGGGGGGGCTCACCAGATCAGTCTACGCCGGGGGAGTTGTTATCCCTATCACCGGAAAGCCGCATGAAGCACCGATGAGCGGGTCTACCAGCCCCGGTCGATCCACTCCTGGAGATGGGGAGTCTCGGTGCCGATGGTGGTCTGATCGCCGTGGCCCGGCAGAACCATGGTGTCGGCCGGCAGCGGGGAGAAGATCCGCCGGTCGATGGACTCGATGATGGTGTCAAAGTCGCCACCCTCAAATCCGGTGGCCCCGGGTCCGCCGGGAAAGAGGGTGTCGCCCGAGAAAAAGATGGGCGCGCCCTCCAAGCGGAACGACATCGACCCCGGGGTGTGACCGGGCGTGTGGACGCAGTGCAGGCGCAGTCGTCCCACTTCGATCACCGACTCGTCTTCCAGCAGGTAGTCATAGGAGTCGAGCATGGCGGCGTCCTCCGCAGTCACCCCCACGTCGTAGCCGGCGTCGCGCACCGCGGGGATGGCCTGAATGTGGTCCCAGTGCCCGTGGGTCTCCAGAACGGTTCGGACCCCGAGTGAGGAGCACATTTCCAGCAGCAGCTCGTGTTCGTTGGCCGCGTCGATGAGCACCGCATCACCGGTTTGGCGGCAGCGGATGACAAAGACGTTGTTGTCCATCGGACCGACGACCACTTTGTGGATCTCGGCCTGGGTGTCTTGCCAGTGCAATGTCATGGCAGCTCTTTTCGGTCTCTGACTCGTGGGCGCTTTGTTGACACCCCGATTGTGCCCTATCAAACGGGTCTGTGGCAGGTTCGGGCGTGGCTACTCGCGGTGCGGTCTAGTAGAAACAAAGCCGTGAACTTTGCCTTCAGCGAGGAACAAGAAGAGCTGCGGCGTTTTGTCCGGCAGTTCTTGGAGGACAAATCCCCGGAATCGGCGGTCCGTGACCAGATGGACACCGAAAAGGGCTACGACGACGCCGTCTGGAACCAGATGGCCGAGCAGCTCGGATTGCAGGGCCTCATCATCCCTGAGGAATACGGGGGAAGCGGCTTCAGCTATATCGAGCTGATCGTGGTGCTGGAGGAGATGGGCCGGGCGCTGCTGTGCGCTCCGTTCTTCTCCAGTGTGGTGCTGGCCGCCAACACCCTCATCCACAGCGGCGACGAGGAGGCCAAGACAGCGCTGCTGCCCGGCATCGCGGCCGGTGAGACGGTGGCCGCGCTGGCCTTCACCGAGGAGAACGGCCGCTGGGACGAGTCGGGCATCACCGTAGAGGCGGTTGCCGACGGCGACGGCTGGCGCATCAGCGGCGCCAAGATGTTCGTGATCGACGGCCATACCGCCGATGTGGTGCTGGTGGCCGCTCGCACTGCTGGCGGAGTGAGCCTGTTCTGGTGCCCCAGCGATGCCGACGGACTGACCCGCACCGCGCTGTCCACCATGGACCAGACCCGTAAGCAGGCCCGCTTGGACTTCGACAACACCCCGGTCACGCTGATCGGCGCCGAGGGCGGGGGCTGGGCCGTGCTGGAGCGGGTGCTCGACCTGGCTGCGGTGGCCCTGGCTGCCGAGCAGGTGGGCGGTGCCCAGATGTGCTTGGACATGTCGGTGCAGTACGCCAAAGACCGAGTGCAGTTCGGCCGGCCCATCGGGTCGTTCCAGGCAATCAAGCACAAGTGCGCCGACATGCTGCTGGAAGTGGAGTCGGCCAAGTCGGCCGCCTACTACGCCGGCTGGTGCGCCTCGGAGCTGAACGACGAGCTTCCCTCGGTGGCCAGCTTGGCCAAGGCCTACTGCTCGGAGGCCTACTTCCACGCCTCAGCGGAGAACATCCAGATCCACGGCGGGATCGGCTTCACCTGGGAGCACCCTGCTCACCTGTACTTCAAGCGGGCCAAGTCGTCGGAGCTGCTGTTCGGCGACCCGACGTATCACCGCGAGCTCCTGGCTCAGCGCATCGGCATCTGACAGCTCTAATCATCATCGCCGCAGTCTTGGTGGTCGGGCTGGCCGCCTACGCGGTGATGCGGGCGTCGTCTCGACTGGCCCATACCCGGGCCCGGGCGGTGTACGACCTGTATGAAGCAGTGGAGTTCGTAGCTGAGCGTCTGCCCGACGAGATGTCGGCCAAATTGAGCTACGAGGATGTGGAGGCGGTGCTGCTGTGGCGGCTGGATCACCTGCGGCTCCAGGGCTCTGCCACCTACGGCCGGGGTGATGTGACCGCGGCCGAAGCCGAGGGCCGGAACGAAGAAGTAGTAACTAGCGACGACGACTCGGTGGACTATGTGCTGGCCAAGGCCACTGAGTCGGGCCGTGACGTCGACGCCCTCGACGTGGTGGTGGTGCTGGATTTGGAGAGCCAATACCTCGAGGCCATCGGTGCGCTGGGCCCTCCAGCCGAAGAATCCGGTCAACAAGGCGGTACGGTTTAGAGATGGACAGGCCGCGGTCGTTGGAGGGCTTCCGGTACGTGGGCGACAAGCGGTCCCAACTGGTGTACGACTTGGACGAGATCAACGACGAGTCGGTCATCGAGGAGTTGGTGGCATCGGAGCAGTTCTTGGTGTTCGGACCCGACACCCTGGCCGAGGCCCGCAACCGCGGCTATCGGCCCCGAACGGTGTGAGCCGCTGGAAGTTGCCTCATTGGCCCGCACCGCGGGAGCAATTGACCGGGAACGTGGCGGTGTGACGCACTGGCAGACCACTGACGGGCTGAAGCTTGCCGGGCACTTGGCCGTGCCGGAGAACCGGCGAATGCGGGCGCTGCCCGGCGTGGTGCTGTGTCCCGGGTTCCCATCAAAGGCCAACGGGGGTTCGAGGGCGGCGGAGCGGATCTATCCCCTGGCCGACCGGATCGCCCAGAACATGGAGTGGGCCGCGCTGGTGCTCAACTACCGGGGGTGCGGAGACAGCGAGGGTGATTTCTCGCTGGACGGATGGACCGACGACATCCGCAGTGCCGTCGGCTATCTGAACGGGCTCGAGCAGGTGGAAGGGGTATGGCTGGCCGGATTCGGCATCGGCGGGGCGCTGGCCGCCCACGTGGCCCAGGACGACAGCCGAGTCAGGGGAGTGGCCACCATGGGAGCACCGGTGGACTTCGCCCACTGGGGTCTCGATGCCTCTCGGGTTGTGGACTACGCCCGTTCTCTCGGGATCATCTCTGCCCCTGAATTCCCCGAGGCCATAGATTCCTGGGCCAAATCCGCCCGGTCGATCCAAGTAGACCGCTGCGCGGCCGAGATCGCCCCCCGCCCCATGCTGATACTGCACGGCTCCAACGACCGAGAGGTGTCGCCCCTCGACGCCCGAGCCATCGCCGACGCCCACGGCGACGCCGGCCTCCGCATCATCAGCGGCGCCGGCCACCGCCTCCACTCCGACCCCCGCTGCATCGCCATCCTCCTAGGCTGGCTCGACTCCCAAATAACCCTCATCCCCTGACGCGCGGATTACCGGGGAGGACGGTCAGTCCTGCTTGGTTTTGCCTTTGGCTTTTTGGGCTTTTTTCCAGGCCCTGACCTCGGCTAGGGCTTCGGGGCTGTCTATGTCGGCGACGGTGCGGGGGGTGGCGTCGGAGAAGGGGCCGGCGGCGGCTTCCCAGCCGTCGGGGGTGATGTTGAAGCGCTTGGCCAGCAGGGCGAGGAAGATCTTGGCCTTTTCGTCGCCGTAGCCGGGGAGGGCTTTGAGCCGCTTGAGCAGGTCTTGGCCGGTGGGGGCTTCGGCCCACAGCTTGGCGGCGTTGCCGTCGTAGTGGTCCACGATGTGGCGGGCCAGGTCTTGGGCTCGGCGGGCCATTGATCCGGGGAAGCGGTGCAGGGCGGGCTTCTCCTTGAAGGCGGCCTCGGCCTTCTCGGGCTCCATCTCAGCCAAACCTGCGGCGGAGAAGTCCTCGGGGATGCGCTCCTTCAACCGCAGGGGCGACTTGAAGGCCCATTCCATGGGGATCTGCTGGTCGAGCATCATGGCCAGCAACAGGGCGAACGGATCATCAAGGAGGAGTTGGTCGGCGTCGTGATCGCCGGTAACGGCAAGTGTTCCCATCCGCCCATCGTACTGGCCGCCGAAGGAAGATCACGAGGGAAAGACCGCCACGACGTAGCCTGGAACCGTGATTCAATCGCTGGCCAAGTTGCTCGCGCACCCCAGCCTTTGGACGACGGCGATTCGGCTCGGATGGCGGTTGAGGCTGGCCCCCGATCCGGCATATTTGAAGTTCCGAATGGTCACCATGTACGGGAATGCTGAAGCCCAGCCCCGCGCCCATGACCTGGTTACCTACCTGCAATGGTGCAGGTCTTGGGAGCGGACCACGAGGTAAAGCCTTGTTGAACCGCCCCTTGCGGGCGTTCAACCCAGAGGTGTGTTCTAGGTAATCCGCGCAAGGCAGCCCGGTGGGTTCACTATGGTTTCCACCATGAGCCGGGCGCTGGTGCTCAACGCATCCTTCGAGCCGCTGAGTGTGGTGTCTCCCCGGCGCGCCCTAGTGCTGGTGATGGCCGAGAAGGCCGAAGTCGTGCTGGAGTCGGGCGAGCGAATCCGCTCGGAGCGGCTCGACCTGCCAGTGCCGTCGGTGGTCCGACTTCGCTATTACGTCAAAGTGCCGTTCTTCCGCACCGGCGGGCTCAGCCGCCGGGGAGTGTTCGCCCGAGACGGCTACCGCTGCCAGTACTGCGGCCGCCACGCCGACTCCATCGACCACGTACGCCCCCGCAGCCGAGGCGGCACCCACTCTTGGGAGAACGTGGTGGCTGCCTGCCGCCGGTGCAACATGGCCAAGCGAGATCGGCTGCTCTCGGAGACGCAGATGAGGCTGATGCGCCCTCCGGCTGAGCCGCCCCGCTCGGCCTGGGTAGCTTCGGCCGTGGGCCATGTGCCTTCCGACTGGCTGCCCTACCTAGACCCAGCAGCCGAGTCCGTCGCCCAGACTGCTTGAGCCCGTCGCGGGATGCCCGACGACATGGATCGGTGAACACCAAGACGGAACCTCTTTCGATCCAAGGGGGGTGGAAGGCGCACCGGCTGAGCGGAACGGTGGGGGAGTTGCATGCCCTGAGTCCCGATCCCGGTGCTGATCGGGAAGTGTGGCTGATGTCGCCCCTCGACACTGCTCTGGTGCTGGGGTCGGCCCAACCCGAGGAGACCGCCTCGAGCCCGTCCACCGAAAGCACTGCGGTGGTGCGGCGCCGCAGCGGAGGGGGCGCAGTGCTGGTGGCCCCGGACCACTCGGTGTGGATCGACGTGGTGATCGGCCGGGGCGACCCGCTCTGGGACGACGACGTGAACCGGGCCCCCCTGTGGCTGGGCGAAGCGTGGGTGGCGGCCCTGGCCTCGCTGGGTATCACGCACGGGGAGGTATTCGACCGCTATGAACCCGGCCCGTGGGGACGGTTGGCCTGCTTCGCCAGCCGGGGGCCGGGCGAGGTGATGGTGGGCGGGGCCAAAGCGGTGGGCATCACCCAGCGCCGCACCCGGACCACTGCACGATTCCAAACCCTCTTGTATCGCCGCTGGGCCCCCGAGGAGCTATTTGCTCGCCTGGCGGAGTCATCTGAGGAGCTTCGAAACGCCCTCTCGTCGGCCGCCTGGCCAGTAGACGTCCAGCCCGACGACATTCACACCGCGTTCTTAGCCTCGCTGCCTCGTTAGGCGGCCCAAGAGACCCCTCTGCCCAGTTATCCGGCCCAAGAGGGATCGCTCATTGCGCCCATGCTCATTCACGTTCGCGGCTCCCCGCGGGCGCGGTGGAACCCCGGCCCTCTAATTCACTGCATAGAGTTGCGCTGGTGGGGCGATGGGGGATAGTGTGGGACGAAGTGGGAGAGAAGGGGAATTACTCGAGACCCGTTGGGGGGAATCGTGCTCACCGGTGAGCACACTCGCTCCCTGGACGACAAGGGCCGGCTTTCGTTGCCGCCGGCCTTCCGCTCGGTGCTGGCCGAAGGGGCATACGTGGCCATCTACAGGCAGTGCCTCGGCATCTGGACCGCCGAAGAAGCCCGCAGTGCGTTGGAGCGACTCGAGGCCGCGGTTCGGGCCGGAGAGGCCTCCGGTGACGAGCTGCGGGCATTCTCTTCCAGCCTCGAACCGGCCACCGTGGATGCCCAAGGCCGGTTGAACCTCCCCTCCTCCAAGCGCGAGGTGCTGGGTTTGGACAAGAACGTGGTGCTGGTCGGTGTGTTCAACCGCGGCGAGGTGTGGGACGCGGAGCAATGGCAGTCGCTGCAAGCCGAACTCGGCGAGGCAGACGTTGACCGGTGGTTGTGATGTGGATTCGCAAACAGAAAACAGAGTCGGTGACCTCCATGTAGGCCCGCCAGGAGTGCGCTCATGGGCAGTCCTCCGTCCGACGAGATGGAAGGCCCCTACTCCGCCCGCTTGCCATCTGACACAACCGGGGAGAAATCCCGGAGTGCGGTCGCCGGGCGGAGGACTGCCGATGGGCGACATTCTTGCCGTCCGATCCCATCGGGCGCAAAAAACAGGCCCTTTACCCAGCAGTCTGCTGAGCCGCCAGGGAGGTGAAAAATCATGAACGGGGGGACACCGACAGCGATCGAACGTCGTTTCGCCCATCACCCCGTCATGGTTACAGAAGTGGTGGAGCACCTGTCTACGGTCCCGTCGGGAGCCTTTCTCGACGCCACCGTGGGCGGGGGAGGTCACGCTCGGGCGCTCTTGAACGCCCGCCCTGACCTCTCGCTAATAGGCCTCGACCGTGACCCCTCCGCGGTCGAGGCCGCCACCACCGTCTTGGCTGGCCGCGGCGCCACGATCCACCACGCCAGCTTCGGACAGCTGGGCGATGTTCTGGATTCACTGGGCGTTGCCCGCATTGTGGGATCGCTGTTCGACTTCGGGGTCAGCTCTCCGCAACTGGACCAGCCCGAGCGCGGGTTCAGCTATCGCCACGACGGTCCGCTGGACATGAGGATGGACGGCAGCCAGCAGCTCTCGGCCGACGAAGTGGTGAACACCTGGTCAACAGACGAACTGGTCAAGATCCTGCGCTCTTACGGCGATGAGCGCTACGCCCACCGCATCGTCGCCGCCATCGCTTCGGCTCGGCCGATCGGGTCTACCACCGAGTTGGCCGAAGTGGTTCGCAATGCCATTCCCGCTCCCGCCCGCCGCCGGGGAGGCCACCCGGCCAAGCGGACCTTCCAGGCCATTCGCATTGCGGTAAACGATGAGCTGAACCAGATCGAGCCTGCCCTGGAAACAGCCATAAACCGGATGGCACCCGAAGGCCGGGGGGTGGTCCTCAGCTACCACAGCGGGGAGGACCGCATCGTCAAACAGGTTCTCCGCCGCCGGGCCGGACTTTCCGACGAGTCCCGCTATCTGGGACTGCCCCGCTCTGACACCCAGGCCCCACCCGCAATCGAGTTGGTTCCCCGGGGCAGTCGCAAGCCCAGCCCTGTGGAGGTGGCCGACAACCCCCGAGCCTCCAGCGCCCGCTTTCGGGCCTTCTGCAAGCTGGGGGCCGATCAGGGTGAGGTGATCGGCTAATGGTCGCCCCGCAGCACCGCCCCCAACCGTCGCTGGCCGACCCGGCCCACCAGACCGACCAGCCCCGCCAACACCTCCGGGCGGCGCCACGGCCGAAACGCAGGCTGATGCCCGTGCTGGGCTGGGCTGCGGCCATCACCGTGGTTGTCGCCCTGTTCGCCCTCGCCCTCCTCCATGCCGTGATCGTGGATCGGCAAACCACTCTCGACAATCTGAATCAGCAGATTGAAGACGTTCGAGCCGTGAACGACCGTTTGCAGCTCAACGTGGCCAGGGCCGAAGCTCCCAACCGCATCGTGGCCGAGGCGCTGTACCGGTTGGGGATGGTGGAGCCCGATGGCCGGACCTACCTGCCCCCGCTGGAACCGGACGAGGGTGGAGCGAGGTGAGCCCTTCCGAGGAGGTTGCCGGGCGGAGCTCGCGGCGTCGCCGTGGTACGGCCATGGCGGTGGTGTTCGCCTTGGTGGCCGTGGTTCTAGGCATCCGGCTGGCCGACCTTCAGCTCTTCAGCTCTGACGCCTTTGTGGAGTACGGCCAGCAGCAGCGAACCCGAACGGTGAAGCTGACCGCGGACCGGGGCCAGATCTACGATCGAAATGGAGTGGCGCTGGCCCTGTCGGTGCCGCAATGGACGATCTGGGCCGACCCCAGCCAGGTGGATGACCCGGCCGCCGCCGCGGCTGCTCTTGCCCCCGTGCTGAACATGGACGGGAACCATCTGCTCCAGCTGCTGAGCGAGCCCGACCAGCACGCCTATCTGGCTCGGACCGTGCCCGACGACATCGCGGCGGCAGTGGCCGACCTCAACATCAAGGGAGTGTTCCGGTTGGAGGAGTCCGCCCGGTTCAACCCGGCCGGCGCCCGCCTGGCCCGGGCCGTGGTCGGAACCGTGGACGTCGACCAAACGGGCATCAGCGGGATCGAATCCCAGTACGACGAGTTGCTGGGCGGCGTGCCCGGCGAGATGGTGTTGGAGAGCAGCCAAGACGGCCGAACAATCCCCACCGGCGCCCGCCACATCAGACCCGCGCAGCCGGGGGCCGACCTGTACCTGACCATCGACCGCTCCTTGCAGTTCGAAGCCGAGCGGGCGCTGAAGAACCAGATTGAAGAGGTGAATGCCGCCAGCGGCACCGTCATCATCATGGTGCCCAGCACCGGCGAGATCCTGGCCATGGCCTCGGTGGGTCGAGATCAAGAGGGAAATCCGGTCTCCCTCAGCGAGAACCGGGCGGTGACCTGGGCATTCGAGCCCGGATCGGTGATGAAGAGCGTTGCACTCTCCGGGGTGATTGAGACGGGGCTGGGCGAGCCGCACCATGTGCGCGAAGTCAATCACTGGCTTGAGCTCTACGATCAGACGTTCACCGACCACACCGAGTACGGGACCGTGCTCTACAGCATGGAGGAGATCCTGGCCCGTTCGTCCAACACCGGCATCGTGGAGTGGGCTCTGGTTCTGGGCTCCACCCGCCTGGCTGCCTACATGTCCCGGTACGGGCTGGGGACGCCCACTGGGCTGGGTTTCAGGGGCGAGTCGTCGGGATTGGTCCCGCAACTCTTGAGCTGGAGCGGCACCGACGTGGCCAGCTTCGCGCTGGGCCAGGGCATTCTGGCCACCCCGTTGCAGGTGCTGATGGTGTACAACACCCTGGCCAACGGAGGGGTGCGGGTGCCGCCCACCCTGGTGCAATCGGCCGTCGACGCCGATGGCCAGACGATCCGATTGGAACAGGGCGACCCGGTGAGGGTGGTCTCCGCGCACACTGCCTCACAGATGACCGACATGCTGGTCACGGTTGTGCGGGAGGGAACCGGACGAAATGCCCAGGTCGAGGGCTACTCCATCGCCGGCAAGACGGGAACCGGCCAGAAAGTGCTGTCAGGCGGCAACTATGAGGACGACGAGGGGTTCAGCCGCTACACGGCCACGTTTGCCGGCTTCTATCCTGCCGAGGATCCGCAGCTCTCGATGATCGTGGTGATCGACGAGCCGGTGACCAACTTCTACGCCAGCCAGTCGGCCGCTCCGCTGTTCGCCGAATTGGCCAAGTACTCCCTCCAACGCCTCCGCATCGCCCCTCCCGCCGACTACTTCACCCTCGGGTCCAAGTTGGGACCGGCCCCCACCCCCCAGCCGGCCCCAACCCTGGATCCGGCGGCTGCTTCCGACCCAGAAACAACCAGCACCCCCGAGCCCGCGGCCGAACCGACGGGACCAGAGCCGGTGACGGAACCGGTTGAGCCCGAACCGGTGGCTGAACCCGAGCCGTCGGCAACGCCTTCGCCGGTTCCCACGTCGGAGCCCACCGCCGAGCCGAACACCCAGCCTGTGGCCGAGCCGGCACCAGCCCCTGGAGCCGAGAACGGGCCATGACCGCTCCATCGATGGCGTTGCCGGTGTTGGCTGAAGCTGCTCCCGGGCTGATCGACAAAAGCGGAAACGTCGAGATCACCGGGTTGGCCCACGACTCCCGCGCTGTGAATCCCGGCGATCTGTTCTTCTGCGTTCCGGGCGCCGAGCACGATGGCCACAACTTCGCAGCCGACGCGCTGGCCCGGGGGGCCGCGGGGCTGGTGGTGGAGCGCCGGCTCGATTTGGACTGTCCCCAGTTGCGAACCAAATCAGTGCGCCAGGCCATGGGCCCCATCAGCTCGAAGTTCTACGGACACCCCTCCCACTCCATGGCGGTGATTGGGGTTACTGGCACCAATGGCAAGACCACGGTGTGCAGCCTGCTGAGGTCGGTGCTAAACGCTGCCGGACTGCAAAGCGAGATCCTGGGCACGCTCACGGGAGTCTTGACCACCCAGGAGTCGGTGAACTTGCAGCACCAACTGGCCTGTTGGCGGTCGGCTGGGACCGAAGCGGTGGTGATGGAGGTTTCGAGCCACGCGCTGGCCCAGCACCGGGTGGACGGCATCCGCTTCGACGCCGCGGTGTTCACCAACCTCACCCCCGACCACTTGGACTACCACCGCACCATTGAGGAGTACTTCGCCGCCAAGGCCCGACTGTTCACGCCCGAACTGTCCGACCAGGCCGTGGTCAACCGGGGCGATGAATACGGCCAGCGGCTGTTTGCCGAGCCTCGCATCCCCACCTTGGGCTACGACCCCGCAGATTTGTCGGTTGAAGTGGAGCCGCAGGGCTTGACCATGCGGTGGCAGGGCCAAGAAGTGGCCCTGTCCCTGATCGGCCGCTTCAATGCAGCCAACGCCTTGGCCGCGGCCGAGACCGCCCTGAAGCTGAATGTCAGCGTGCCCGAAGTGATTGCCGGGCTGGAGTCGGCTGCCCCGGTGCCGGGCCGGTTCGAGACCATCGAGTCGGATAGCCCGTTCACGGTGGTGGTGGACTATGCCCACACTCCTGATGGCCTGGCCCAGGTGCTGACCGCCGCCCGTGAGCTGGTGGCCGGCTCGGGTTGCCTGCGGGTGGTGTTCGGCTGCGGGGGTGACCGTGATTCCGGCAAGCGCCCGATGATGGGCAAGGCGGCGGCCGAGTTGGCCGATCAGGTGATCGTCACCTCCGACAACCCACGTTCCGAGGATCCGGAGGCCATCATCGCCGACGTCTTGAGCGGTGTGCCCGAGGACTCCGGTGGAGTCTCCACCCAACCCGACCGGGCGGCGGCCATCGCCCAATGCCTAAACAGCGCATCCGACGGCGATGTGGTGGTGGTGGCCGGGAAAGGCCACGAGACCACCCAGGTGGTGGGCGACCGGGTGATTCCCTTCGACGACCGAGTCGTGGCCCGAGAGGCGTTGGCGGCCAGGGGGGCCACCCGATGATCCGCCTGCTGTTCGCCGTTGCCATTGCCGGTGTGGTCTCGGTGATCGGCACCCGTTTCTTGATCACCTTCCTGCGCAAGCACTCCATCGGCCAGCCCATCCGCCTGGACGGGCCGCAAGGCCATGTCAGCAAGGCGGGCACACCCACCATGGGGGGAGTGGCCATCGTGATCGGCGCGCTGGCCGGTTACGGCATCAGCGACCTCTACAACGGCATCTTCACCCGCACCGGCCTGATCGTGATGCTCGCCATTCTCGGCTCGGGCGTCGTCGGTTTCGTCGACGACTGGCTCAAGGTGTCCCGAGAGCGCAACCTGGGTCTCGGAAAGGGCACCAAGATCTTGGGCCTTCTCATCGTGGCGGTGGGATACGCGGTGCTGATGATCCATCTGACCGACGTCCGCACCGAGCTCTCCTTCACCCGCTACGACTCCCTGAACATCGACCTAGGGCCGTGGGGCTGGGGACTCTGGGCCGTGCTGTTGATCTTGGGCACGAGCAACGCGGTGAACCTGACCGACGGGCTCGACAGCCTGGCCGCCGGCTCTTCGGTGTTCGCCTACGCCGCCTTCGTGGTGATCGGCTTCTGGGCCTTCCGGAACGAGGACATCTACGGCATACCCCACGCCCTAGACCTGGCCATCTTGGCCGCCGCCATGTTGGGGGCCAGCGCCGGTTTCATGTGGTGGAATGCCGCGCCGGCCCGCATCTTCATGGGTGACACCGGATCGCTGTCGCTGGGCACCGGGATGGCCGCGCTGGCCTTGGCCACCAACACCCACCTGCTGCTGCCCATCATCGGCGGCTTGTTCGTGATGGAGACCCTGTCGGTGATCATCCAGATGTTCGGCTTCCGGGTGTTCGGCACCCGAGTGTTCCGCATGGCCCCGATCCACCATCACTTCGAACTGGGCGGCTGGCCCGAGACCACCGTGATCATCCGGCTGTGGATCATGACCGGCTTCGCCACTGCGGTGGCCCTCGGACTCTTCTACGCCGACTTCGTTTCCATCGGAGGGGCAGATTGAGCCCAGCACCCGTGCTTCTGGTGGGCTTCGCCGTGACCAACCAGGCGGTCTGCGCCCAGTTGACCGAGCGCGGCCATGCGGTAGTGGCGGCCGACGATGCCCCCAGCGATCAGGCACGCCGCCAGGCTGCGGCGATGGGCGTCGACCTCATTGAGAACCCTGCTCCTGAAGACTGGCTGGCGCTGGTGGCCGACGCCCGGGTGGTGGTCCCCACTCCAGGGCTTCCCGAGTCCCACCCCTCGCTCGGATCCGCCGAGGTCGCGGAGACACCGGTGATCTCCGAGTTTGACCTGGCTCAGCGGTGGGACGCTCGCCCCACGCTGGCGGTTACCGGCACCAACGGAAAAACCACGGTGACGCTTCTGGCCGCAGCCATGCTGGAAGCCTCCGGGATCGCAACCACGGTTGCGGGCAATACCGAGACACCGCTGGTGGAGGCCATTCGAGACAAGCGCCCCGCGGTTTTCGTTGTGGAGGCGTCCTCGTTCCGGCTGGGCCACAGCCGGTGCTATCGCCCCGCGGTGGGGGCGTGGTTGAACTTCGCCCCCGACCACCTCGATGTTCACGCATCCCTGGCCAGCTATCGCGCGGCCAAGGCTGCGGTGTGGAGCAGGGCCGACGAGCAATCCATCGCGGTGGTGAACCAGGACGATCCGGTGGTGGTCGCCCACACCCCTGATCGGGGCCAGGTGGTGACCTTCGGTGTCGATGAAGGCGATTTCCGGGTGAGCGGGGGAGCCCTGTGGGCGGGGTCGGAAAAGCTGGCCGACACCGCAGAGCTGTACCGGGCCCATCCCCATGAGCTTTCCAACCATCTGGCCGCGGCGGCCGTGGCCATGGCCGCAGGCGCCCACCGGGAAGGAGTAAGGGAGGCTCTGCTGACCTGGACCGGGCTTCCCCATCGGGTGGTCTTGGTGGCCGAGCACAACGGGGTGCGCTTCTTCGACGACTCCAAGGCCACCACGCCCCACGCGGTGTGCGCCGCAGTCCGGTCGGTTACGCAATCCTCGGGGCAAACTGCGGGACAAGCAGTTCTCATCGCCGGGGGACGAAACAAGGGGCTCGATCTGGAACCGATGGGCGAGGTGGCGCAAGGCCTGCGCGCGGTGGTGGCCATCGGCGAGGCTGCGGCCGAGGTTCAAGAGGTGTTCGCCGGCCGCTGCCCGGTGACCATCGCCCAATCCATGGAGGATGCGGTGGGCCAGGCCGCCGAGATCGCCCAAAGCGGTGACGCAGTGCTGCTGTCACCCGGCTGCGCCTCGTTCGACTGGTACGGCTCCTACGCCGAGCGGGGCGACCATTTCTCCTTGCTGGTACGCGAACTGATCGGAGGATCACCATGACTACTTTCGCTCCCCAGATCCCCCGACGGGGGTTGGTGGCGGCACTCCGGTCGGCGCCGGCGGGTCAGGCCACCATGCCGTTCTACGTGCTGTTCGGGATGGTCCTCACCCTCAACGCCATCGGGCTGGTCATGGTGCTGTCGGTCTCCTCGGTCACCAATCACTATGTGGGACAGTCCACCTGGTACACCTTCCAGCGCCAGCTGGTCTGGAGCGTCGGTGCGCTTTTGGCCCTGATCCTGGTGATGCGGGTGGACTACCGGCAGTGGCAGAAGTACTCCAAAGCCGTTTTGGCCTTCACCGGACTTCTGCTGGTGGCCGTGCTCATCCCCGGAATCGGCACCACGGCAAACGGCGCCTCCCGCTGGATCTACTTCGGGCCGATCAGCTTCCAACCCTCTGAGCTGGCCAAGTTGGCCATGGCCCTCTTCGCCGCCGCGTGGCTGGCCGACAAGGCGGGCAAGGAGCGCAATACCCGCACCACGATCCGCCCGGTGCTGGTGGTGTGCAGCCTCATGTCGGGGCTCATCTTGCTCCAACCCAACCTGGGGACCGCGGTGATCATCGTGATGATTGCCTTCGCCGCCCTGTTCATGGCCGGGGTGCCCCTGCTCCCCCTCACCGGCTGGTCGCTGTTCAGCGGAGGCGCGGCCGCATTGGCCGCCTGGGGATCGGGTTACCGGCGCGACCGCCTGACCGCCATGCTCGACCCGTGGTCCGACCCCCTTGATACCGGATGGCAGACCATCCAATCGTGGGTGGGCATTGCATCGGGAGGCGCCTCCGGGGTGGGGCTGGGCGAGAGTCGGATCAAATGGGGCTTTTTGCCCGAAGCCCAAACCGACTTCATCTTCGCGGTTCTCGCCGAGGAGATGGGCTGGCTGGGCGCGATGTTCGTCATCGGGCTCTTCACCGGCTTCGTCGTGTGCGGGATGTGGATCGCCCTGCACACCCCCGATCGCTTCGGCCAAGTTCTGGCCACGGGCATCACCGTGTGGGTGGGAGCCCAGGCGTTTGTGAACATCGCCGCGGTGGTCGGGGTGCTGCCCATCACCGGTGTTCCCCTCCCGTTCTTGTCGGTGGGAGGCTCCGCACTGCTTACCAGCATGGTGGCCACCGGCATTCTGCTGAACATCGCCCGCCAGACCAGAGTCGAGCCGTGAGCGACAGCGCTCCGCCGGGCCCGACAGAAGAAGAGAGCCCCCCTCCCGACAGCCCCCCTCCCGACAGCGCTCCGGTGTGGGCGGTGATCGCGGGAGGCGGGACCGCGGGACATGTCCACCCCGGCCTGGCCGTGGCCCGGGCCCTGGTTCGGCGCGGCCACCACCCCGAGAGCATCCACTTTGTGGGATCGGCCCGGGGAGTGGAGCGAGATCTGGTTCCGGCGGCCGGATTCGAGTTGACCCTGCTCCCCGGACGGGGAATCAAGCGCCAGCTCACATGGCAGAACCTCAAGTCGGCCGCCGGTCTGGCCCAAGCGGTGGTCCAGGCCGTTGGCCTTCTGCGGCGCTTGCGGCCGGCGGTTGTGCTGGGGCTGGGCGGCTACGCCAGCGTGCCCTGCGCCCTGGCTGCCCGATTGCTCAGGATCCCGTTGGTGGTAACCGAGCAGAATGCGGTTCCCGGTTTGGCCAATCGCTGGGCCGGGCGTTGGGCCCGAGCCGCCGCGGTGTCATTCCCCGGCACAAAGCTGCGCCGAGCGGTGTTCACCGGCAATCCAGTGCGCGATGAGGTCCAAGGGGTCAACAGAGACGATGACCGGCCTGCGGCCCGAGCCTCCCTTGGGGTGGGTGAGGGGCGCCGTCTTGTGGTGGTGGCCAGCGGGTCATTGGGCGCGGCTCGAATCAACCGGGCCGCGTTCGAAGCTGTTGGCCACTGGGCCGAACGGGAAGATCTGGCGGTACACCATGTGATCGGTCGAAGGGATTGGCAGGAGCTTTCCCACCTGCGACCCGACCTCTCCCAGGCGGTGCTGGAATACCGGGCCGTGGAGTACGAGATGGACATGCCCACGGTGTATGCCGCCGCCGATCTGGTGGTGGGGCGAGCCGGAGCGTCGAGTGTGGCCGAGTTTGCGGTTGTCGGGCTGCCGTCGGTGCTGGTTCCGCTGCCGGGGGCGCCCGGCGATCACCAGACAGCCAACGCCGCCCACCTGGCTGCCGTCGGCGGGGCCGTGATGATTCCCGACGCCGAGATGGACGGCTCCCGCATGGTCGAAGAGGTGGAAAATCTGCTGAAGGTTCCCGGCCTTCTTGGCGCCATGGGGAGAGAGGCAGCCGGTGTCGGTCGTCGAGATGCCGACACCCGGGTAGCCGATCTCCTTGAGCAGCATGCCCATAGACCCCACCAGAGGTACCGGAGGAAGCAAAAATAGGGCCATGGTCGATTTGAGCCCCACAACCCGGGTTCATCTCTTAGGAGTGGGCGGGGCGGGGATGTCGGTTATTGCCGTGGTGTTGCATGGGCTGGGGTGTCGGGTCAGCGGCAGCGACTCGGTCGACTCACCGGTGCTCCACCGCCTGCGGGAGGTCGGGGTCGAAGTTTTTGTTGGTCACAACGCGGCCCAGGTCTCCGGCGCCGATCTAGTGGCCCGGTCCACCGCCGTGGGCGACGACAATCCCGAGGTGGTCGCGGCTGCACAGGCGGGCATCCCCGTCTATCGCCGGGCGGAGATCCTGACGGCGATCACCGCGCTGCGATCCACAGTGGCGGTGGCCGGCACCCACGGCAAGACCACCACCGCGGCCATGCTGTCCCATGTGCTGATGGCGGCAGGTGCCGATCCCAGCTACGTGGTCGGCGCGGTGATGGCCGATGGCAGCATCGGGGCTCGGTGGTCGCAGAGCCCGTGGTTCGTGGTGGAGGCCGACGAGAGCGACGGGACCTTTGGCGAGTTGAGCATGGACCGGGCGGTGCTCACCAGCGTGGAGCCCGACCATTTGCGCCGCGATCGCTCGGTAGACGAGCTGGAGGCCGAGTTCGCCCGATTCTGCGCTGGTGCCGGCGATGGGCTGGTGGTGTGCGCCGACGACCCCGGCGCCATGAAGGCCTCGGAGGGCTGCCCCCGGGTTCTCTACGGAACCGGCCCCGAGGCCGACTACCGCTGGCGACTCCTGCGGCGCCACCGGCACTCCATCGATGGGGAGGTGTCGTTCCGCGGCGATGTGCTCGGCCCGGTAACCGTGCCCATGCCCGGAGACCACAACGCGCTCAACGCCACGGGAGCGCTGGCCATGGCCTGCCAACTGGGGATCGACGGAACCGATGCCGCGGCCGCGTTGGCCGACTTCGGGGGTGTGACCCGCCGGTTCGAATCGCGGGGAGAGGCCGCCGGAGTCGAGTTCATCGACGACTATGCCCACCTGCCCACCGAGGTGGCCTGCTCGCTGAAGACAGCATCCGAAGGGGGGTGGGGCCGGGTGGTGTGCGTGTTCCAGCCCCACCGTTACACCCGAACCTCGCAGCTTTGGCCGGAATTCGCCCATAGTTTCCAGGCCGCCGACGTGGTGATCGTCACCGACATCTACTCCGCCGGTGAAATGCCCATTCCCGATGTGTCGGGTGAGTTGGTCTGGAGGGCAGTAGCCGGGGCCCACCCCGAATGCGACGTTGCCTATGTGCCTCGCCTCGACGACGTCGCCACCCGATTGACCGAGGTGCTGCGGCCCCAGGATCTGTGTTTGACCCTGGGGGCCGGTGATCTGACCAAGCTGCCCGACCAGGTGATCTCGATGCTCGCGGGAAGCCGATGAGCGCGCTTCGCTGGGATCGGCTGGCCCAAGACTTGGCCGGCGTGTTGGGGGAGCAGGCGGTGAGCCGGGAGCGCCCGATCGGACCCGACACCACCTATCGCGTCGGCGGCGCGGCCCGGGTCGGCGTCACTCTCCCCGTGGATGCTGATGTTGCGGCGATGGCCGAGGTTGTGGTCGCCCACTGCCCTGACGTGCTGGTGGTGGGCAAGGGCTCCAACATGTTGGTGGCCGAGGCCGGTTTCGACGGGGTGGCCATTTGGCTGGGCGCGGGATACGACTGGGTGGAGGTCAACGGCTTGCACCTCAAAGCGGGGGCGGCGGCGGGGCTGCCAGTGCTGGCCCGCCAAAGCGCGGCCGCAGGGCTGACCGGATTCGAGTGGGCAGTGGGGGTGCCGGGATCGCTGGGGGGAGCGGTCCGCATGAATGCCGGCGGCCATGGTTCAGACATGGCCGCAACGCTGGTGCAAGCCGAGGTTCTCGACCTGCGGCGCGGCTGCGTCGAGCAGTGGGCGCCGGGGCGGCTGGAACTGGGCTACCGGAGCTCGGCGCTGGCCGAACACCACATGGTGCTGGGAGCCGAGATGGGCCTGGCCCCTGGTGATGCAGAGTCATCCCAGGCCACCATCGCCGAGATCGTGGCCTGGAGGCGCGAGAACCAGCCGGGAGGGCAGAACGCAGGCTCGGTGTTCACCAACCCGGCGGGCGACAGCGCGGGCCGGATCATCGAAGCGGCCGGACTCAAGGGGCATAGGGTGGGGACTGCCTCGGTTTCAAACAAGCACGCCAACTTCTTCGTTGCCGACCGGAACGGCACCGCCGATGATCTCCACGCCCTGATGGGCGAGGTGTTCGAGCGCGTTCTCGCCGAATTTGATGTGACGCTGCGGCCCGAGACCCGTCTCGTGGGATTCGAAGCTGGTCTATGGGCAGGTCAGGCAGGCTGAAGTGTCCTCGGATAAGCCCACCCAGGATCCGACCGAGGACCAGCCGGAAGACCAGCCGGAGAGCCCTAAGCCTCAAGTAGACCCTCCCGCTGAGTCTCCTAAGGGCCCTCAGCCCCAGGTCGACCCGCCCGAGGGCCAATCAGAGAGCCCTAAGCCTCAGGTCGATCCCCGCATCCAGGCCCGGCGCACCGGCGTCCGGACTCGGCGACGTCTTCGAGTGTGGATCTCTATCGGGGTCATCGCCGTGTTAGCGGCTGCGGCATACGGCGTCACCCAGAGTCGCCTCATGGACGTCGACGAGATCGAGGTCATCGGAGCCGGGCGCACCAGCTCTGCCCAAGTCTTGGAGGCGGCCGGTATCGAGCTGGGGACACCGCTGTTGGGCTTGAACTTGTCTGGCCCTCGTAGATCGATCGCTGCGCTTCCTTGGGTGGATCAAGTTCGTTCCAGCCGGACGTGGGGGGGCAAGGTCACGTTCGACATCACCGAGCGCGAGGCCGTGGCCCAGATTCCCGTCGGTGAGGAGTGGGCGTTGGTCGACCGTGAGGGAAGGGTGCTTCAAGTGAATCCGGTTCGCGGTGCTCTGCCGGTAGTGCAGTTCACCCCGGTTCCCCAGCCCGGCGGTTGGCTGCACGGGTTGGCCCTGCCTCTGTTGGAGGTGAGCGAGGCGCTCATACCTGTTCAACAAAGGGACATCGGGGCGATTTCTCTGATGGATGGGAAGGTGGTTGTGGATCTGCCCGGCGAAGGGCGGGCCCACTGGGGCGCCCAAGACGATCCTCACGGAAAAGCCGATGCACTAGCCCGAATACTGGCCGAAGTTGATATGAGTTGCGTGGAAATCGTGGATCTGAGCATCCCGGAACTTCCCGCCTTGACCCCAATCGACGACTGCTCGTAAGCTAGATACACCTCAACTAGAGGAATAGGTTCTAAAGCCTCAACTCTTCGTTCATATCAACCAAAAGTAGAGAGTGAAGTTTTGGGCTTTTGGAGTGAGGAATCACCATGGCTGATCCCCAGAATTATCTAGCGGTTATCAAGGTCATCGGCGTCGGCGGCGGCGGTGTCAACGCAGTCGACCGCATGATCGAAGCTGGCCTGCGCGGCGTTGAGTTCGTCGCCGTCAATACCGATGCCCAGGCGCTGCTCATGAGCTCTGCTGAGGTCAAGCTCGACATTGGTCGAGAGCTGACCCGAGGTTTGGGCGCGGGCAGCGACCCGGAGGTCGGCTCCCAAGCGGCCACCGATCACCGCAAGGAGATCGAAGAGGCGCTCAGCGGCGCCGACATGGTGTTCATCACCGCGGGAGAGGGTGGCGGCACGGGCACCGGAGCGGCTCCGATCATTGCAGAGATCTCCAAGAGCCTCGGCGCGCTCACCATCGCGGTGGTTACCCGACCGTTCGGCTTCGAAGGCCGTCGCCGGTCGGTTCAGGCCGAAAGCGGCATCCAGGCCCTCAGAGACAAAGTCGACACCCAAATCGTCATTCCCAACGACCGACTCCTCACCATTTCCGACGACCACACGTCGGTGGTGGAGGCGTTCCAGAAGGCCGACGAGGTGTTGCTGCACGGCGTGCAGGGCATCACCGATCTCATCACCACCCCGGGGCTCATCAACACCGACTTCGCCGATGTGCGCATGGTGATGCAGGACGCTGGTTCTGCGCTCATGGGCGTGGGCATCTCCTCCGGCGAGGGTAAGGCCGTGAGTGCGGCCCGCAAGGCCATCGCCAGCCCGCTGCTCGAAGCCTCGATCGAAGGCGCTCGCGGGATCCTGCTGAGCATCTCCGGCGGTGCCGATCTGGGCATCTTCGAGGTGAACGAGGCGGCAGAGATCGTCCAGGGCGTTGCCCACCCCGATGCCAACATCATCTTCGGCACTGTGGTGGACGAGTCGATGGGCGACCACATCCGAGTCACCGTGATCGCCGCCGGTTTCGACCGGTGGGAGGGCGAGCGGGCCACCCGGATGACGGCCGCCGACGATGGGGGCGCTTCAGGAGTGCCCGATGTGTTCGGCGACGCCGACGACGACTTGCTGTCGTCTGATGTCGACGACGAGTTCGACATCCCCTCCTTCCTCCGGTAGCCCGGCCTGCTGAGACATTGAATTGATCAGCGCCGCAGAGGTAGCCGACCGCCTAGGCGTTCTGCGAGACCGGTTGTCCCGGGCCGGGGGCGGTCAAGTACAGGTGGTGGCGGTGACCAAGGGCTTCGGCCCTGATGCGGTGGCCGCGGCAATCGAAGCAGGCCTGGCCGACGTCGGCGAGAACTACGCCCAAGAACTGCTGGCCAAAGCAGGCGGCTTGAGCACCCAGCCTGAAGCCGCGCTTCAACCCCGCTGGCACTTCATCGGCCGATTGCAGCGCAACAAGATCCGCAAGATCGCCAACTTGGTCCACCTCTGGCAGAGCGTGGACCGCCCCGAACTGGCCGCCGAGATCGCTCGGCGGGCTCCGGGCGCCCGGGTGCTGGTGCAGGTGGACATCGCGGGCATGGGGGGCCGGGGCGGTTGTGCTCCCGAGGACACGGCCGGGCTGGTGCAGCACTGCCGCGACGCCGGTCTGGAAGTGGCCGGTCTGATGGCGGTTGGTGCGCCGGGGCCACCAGAAGAGGCCCGCACGGGCTTTCGTCTGCTGGCGTCCCAGGCCGAAGACCTCGGTCTGGCCGAGCTGTCGATGGGAATGACCGACGACATGGAGGTTGCCGTCGAAGAGGGTGCCACCATGGTAAGAGTGGGCACCGCGTTGTTCGGACCTCGCCCCAGCTGAGCGTCTTCCAACTACTGCGCCCCCCTCCCCGAAACTGGGGGCTGCTTCCTGTACCATCGGAAAGGCTAAGTGATCCACTGCCGAAAGGGGATGAGCCCATGTCGTCCGTGTGGCAGAAAACCAAGTTCTGGCTCGGGTTCGGAACCGAGGAGGAGTTCGCTCCCGGAGGGTATGCCGAGCAGGAATCCGACATGCGCCTCGTGTCTCAGACACCTGATGAGCAGTATCAGATGGGCCCTGAAACGGGTTTAGTCCGCCCCGTTCCCGCCGGCGACCATCCGGCGGGCGAAGGGACTTCAGAGCAGCCTCGCACCAGCTTCGTCCGCCCCATCCCCTCTACCTCCTCCAAGCCGTCGGTGGTCACCCCGATGTCGTTCGACGATGCCAAGGATGTGGCGGACTGCTTCCGAGGCGGACAAGCGGTCATCGTGAACTTGCAGCACAGCAGCCGGGAGGTGGCCCGCCGGCTCATCGACTTCTCCAGCGGCCTGTGCTACGGACTGGACGGCCGCATGGAGCGGGTGGCCGACCATGTGTACTTGCTGACCCCCACCAATGTGGAGGTGTCGGCCGAGGAGCGCCGCCGCATGGAGCAGGCCGACTACCAGAACAACGGCTGACGCTTGCTAACCGGCTTTCGCTAAGCGGATTTGCAACCGGCCCGCGTCGATCGCGGTTTCGTCGGCCATCGCCGCGGCCGCCTCCGAAACAATGAGGTCCGGGTCGCCTACGGCCAGCACTTGCTCGCACACATACGTCTGGTGGGCCTGGACTGCCTTGATGATGTCGGGCCCCGCGGTCAAGGACAGCGTGATCCGATCGGTGACGTCCAGGTCTTGATTCTTGCGCTCGGCTTGGATCACCCGGACCACGTCGCGGGCGATGCCCTCCTCAGCCAGCTCACTACTCACCGCAGTGTCTAGGGCCACCAGGGCGTCGTTGGTGCGCAGCGCCGCCGCAGTGGTGCCCTCCACCGGGTTCAAGGCCAAATCGAACTCGCTCTCCGACAGGGTGTGGCCGGCCACCGCCACCGAGCCGTCGGAAGTGAGCTCCCACTGGCCTTCCCGGGCGGCGGCGAACACCCCCTGCACGTCCTTGCCCAGTCGCGGGCCCAGTTCCTGGCCGTTGGGCCGGAGCACGAACTGCCCGTAGGCGGCCAGATCGTCGCTGAGGCGGACGTCTTTCACGTTCACCTCATCGGCGATCAGCGGGGTGAACGGCGCCAGCGTGTCGGCCTCTCGGCCGGCCACCGTGAGCGAGGGCAAGGGCTGGCGGACCCGAATGCCCTCATCCTCACGAACCCGCAGTCCGGTGGAGCACACGTCGCGCACCCGGTCCATGGCCGCCACGAGCTGGGGGTCGGCGGGAAGCTCGGCGGGGTCGGGCCAATCGCACAGATGAACACTCGACTCTGCGGTGAGGCCTCGGTAGATCTCCTCGGACACCAAGGGCAGGAACGGCGCCAGCAACCGGGCCAGTGTGGTGAGCACGGTGAACAATGTGTCGTAGGCATCCTGCTTGTCGTCGGCCGACGACGGCCGGGCGGGGGCCCAGAACCGGTCGCGGCTGCGGCGGATGTACCAGTTGTTGAGGGAGTCGATGAACCCCTCCAACTCGGCAGCGGCACCGGGCAGGTCGTAGGCGTCCATGCGCTGGGTAACCGCCTCGGTCAACTGCCGGGTCTTGGCCAGGATGTAGCGGTCCAAGAGCTCCTCGGAGTTGGCCCGGGGTTTGGCCTGGATGCCGTCGGCGTTGGCGTAGAGGGCGAAGAAGTAATAGGCGTTCCAGATGGGGATGATCACCTGGCGCAGCACGTCGTCGATCCCCGAGTCGTCCAAGCGGAGGTCGCCGCCCCGCACGATGGGAGAGCCCATCAAGTACCAGCGCAGCGCATCGGCCCCTTTGGTGGCGAAGATCTCCTCCGGCTCGGTGTAGTTCCTCAGCTTCTTGGACAGCTTCCGCCCCTTGGCGTCGAGCAGGATGCCGTGGCAGATCACGTTGTTGAACGCGGGCCGGTCGAACAGGGCGGAGGCCAGCACATGGAGGGTGTAGAACCAGCCCCGGGTCTGGTTGATGTACTCCACGATGAAGTCGGCCGGGAAGTGGTGCTCGAACCACTCCTTGTTCTCGAACGGGTAGTGAACCTGGGCGAAGGGCATCGACCCTGACTCGAACCAGCAGTCCAGAACCTCGGGTACCCGCCGCATGGTGGACTGCCCGGTGGGGTCGTCGGGATTGGGCCGGGTGAGCTCGTCGATGAACGGGCGGTGCAGGTCCACAGGGCGCACCCCGAAGTCCTGCTCGATCTCATCCAGGCTGCCGTAGACATCGATTCGGGGATAGTCGGGGTTGTCGCTGCGCCACACGGGGATGGGGGAGCCCCAGAACCGGTTCCGGCTGATCGACCAGTCGCGGGCCCCCTCCAGCCAGGTGCCGAACCGGCCGTCGCGCACATGGCCGGGCACCTAGTTGATCTGCTGGTTCAGCTCCAGCATCTGCTGGCGGATCTCGGTGACCCGCACGTACCACGAGCTGAGCGCCCGGTAGATGATGGGCTCGTCGGTGCGCCAGCAGTGGGGGTAGTTGTGCTCGTAGGTGGCGTGGCGCAGGATCCGCCCCTGCTCCTTGAGCCGGGCGATGATGCCACTGTTGGCCTCGAATACGTTCACCCCTGACCAGTCGGTCACCTCCTCGGTGAAGCGGCCCTGGTCGTCTACCGGCACCACCACGGGAACGCCGTTGGCCTCGGCCACCAGCTGGTCGTCCTCGCCGAAGCCGGGGGCGGCGTGGACAACGCCGGTTCCCTCGGCGGTGTCCACGAAGTCGGCGCCCACCACCTGGAAAGCGCCCTCGTCGGCCAAAGGGGCGAAGTAGTCGAACAATGGCTGGTAGTGCCGGCCGATCAACTCGGCGCCGGCCACCGTGCCCACCACCCGGCCTTGTCCCAGCTCAGCCTCGTAGGCCGCCAGCGTTTCCGCCGCCAACACCACGTGGCCGCCGTCGTGCTCCACGATGGCGTACTCGATGTCCGGGCCCACCACCAGCATCAGGTTGGACGGAAGGGTCCACGGGGTGGTTGTCCAGGCCAGCATGCGCAGCGGCCCAGGGTCGCCGGACTCGGGCCGCAGATCGAAGGCCAC
Source organism: Acidimicrobiia bacterium (assembly GCA_022827725.1). GTDB lineage: Bacteria > Actinomycetota > Acidimicrobiia > Acidimicrobiales > Bin134 > Poriferisocius. Next base: position 64,924 of record JAJEIJ010000041.1, on the reverse strand, counting down.
GGTGATGGCGGGGTCTTGGCGGGGCCGGGTGGCATCGTCCAAGCGGATCTCAAAGTTGGAGAGCGGGGTCTCGGCCGCCCACGAATAGGGCATCACCCGGTAGGCCTCATAAACGAGGCCCTTGTCCCACAGCGTCTTGAACGCCCACATGACCGATTCCATGTAGGGCAGGTCCATGGTCTTGTAGTCGTTCTCGAAGTCCACCCAGCGAGCTTGGCGGGTAACGGTGGTTTCCCACTCCTGGGTGTAGCGCTGCACCGATTGGCGGCAGTAGTCGTTGAACTGGTCGACGCCGTAGGCGGTGATGGCTGCTCGACCGGAAACCGAGAGCTCTTTCTCGGCCTCCATCTCGGCGGGCAAGCCATGGCAGTCCCATCCGAAACGGCGCTCCACGCGGCGGCCCCGCATGGTGTGGTAGCGGGGGATCACGTCCTTCACGTAGCCGGTGAGCAGGTGGCCGTGGTGGGGGAGTCCGTTGGCAAACGGGGGCCCGTCGTAGAACACGTATTCGTTGTCGCCCTGATCGCCCGCGGGCCGCCCCTCTACTGAGTGGGCAAAGGTCTCATCGGTGTCCCACGAATCCAGAACCCGGCGCTCGATATCGGGAAAGGAGGGCTTGGGGTCGACCTCGGGGTAGTGGGCAGACGGTTCGGACAACGGGCCTCCAGGCATACTGGGAAAACAAAAATAACCCGTTCCCATCCCGGTCCAGACATCGTTATGCCGCTCTCAGCCCGATTGCGCCATTTGGTAGCAATCCGGGTTAAGCCGTTCTCAGACCATTTGGCAGTAATCCGCGGCGGCGGCGGCTACACTCCCGCCTGCAATGACCGCCAAGAAGACCGCTCGCAAGCCTCCGGCCAAGAAACCGGCAAAGAAGGCAGCCACCACCGCCAAGTCGGCTGCGAGCAAGCCGGCGGCCAAATCTGCGGCGAAAAAGCCCGCCGCCAAGTCCTCGACCAAATCCGCGAGCAAGCCGGCGGCCAAGCCGGCGGCAAAAAAGCCCGTGGCCAAGTCCTCGACCAAACCTGCGGCCAAAAAGCCCGCCGCCAAGTCCACAGCCAAGAAGCCGCTGTTCGACAAGAAGTATCTCGACAAGCAGCGCGATCTGCTTTTGGAAGAGCGCAGCCGCTACGTCAACTCGGCTACCCGGCTCAAGGCCGAGGCCGATTCGCTGGTGGAAGAGCGGGAGCCGGGCGATGTCCAATTCGATGAAGAGTCGGGGGAGGGCGACACCTTGGCGGTGGAGCGGGAACGGGATCTGGCCCTCAGCGCTCACGCCCGAGCGGCCGTCGACCAGATCGACGCCGCCTTGGCCCGGATCGATAGCGGCACCTATGGCATCTGCCTGGTGTCGGGCAAACCGATTCCCCGCCAGCGGCTGAATGCCATTCCGTGGGCCGCGGAGCGGGTTGAACACAAAGCCGGTGGATTCTGAGATAGCTGCTTCGATTGACGAAGATCGCCGGTCTCGTCGTCGCCACAACCTGGTACTTCTGGGGGTGGCTGCGCTAGTAGTCGCCATCGACCAGCTAACCAAGTGGTGGGCGCTGGAGACGTTGGAAAACCGGACCATCGATCTGGTGTGGACGCTGCGGCTCAACCTGGTTTACAACACCGGAGCCGCTTTCGGCCTGGCCCAAGACTGGGACACCGTGATCGCCGTGGTGGCCCTGTTGTTTGTGATCGTGGTGGCATGGGCCAGTTGGGGGGGTCGCCGGCTGTCGATGCCGCCGGTGCTTCTGGGCATGGTGCTGGGCGGCGCCATCGGCAATCTGGCCGACAGGGCGGTACGGGCCGGCGACGGGTTTCTGGGCGGGGCCGTGGTCGACTTCATCGATTTCCAGTGGTGGCCGGTGTTCAACGCGGCCGACTCCGCCATAGTGGTGGCCGGGATCATCCTGGTGCTGATTGCCCCCCGCTACCGCCAAACCCAAACCGCGGATGAGGCTGATCAGCCCGGAGAGCCCGGCGGCTTCGGAGAGTCCGATGAGCCCGATGGGCCCTGACGAGGTTGTTCCCGACGCGCTGACCGGCGAGCGCCTCGACCGAGTGGTGGCGCTGGTCTGGGAGTGCAGCCGGGCCGAGGCCGCCCGCTTGATAAACCAGCAGAAGGTAGAGGTCAACGGCATTCCGGCCGCAAGCCGATCGCAGCGGCTGGTGGCGGGGGACCAGATCCGGCTTTCCGAGGCACCGGCCATGGGGCAGCCGCCACCAGGACCCGATCCCGAGGTGGAGTTGAACGTGGTCCATGCCGATGAGTGGGTAATCGTGGTGAGCAAACCGGCCGATCTGGTGGTGCATCCCGGATCGGGCCACGCGGCTGGGACGATGGTGAACGGCCTGCTCGCCCGGTTCCCCGAGATCGCGGCCGTGGGAGAGCCGGAGCGCCCTGGCATTGTCCACCGGCTCGACCGAGGCACTTCAGGGCTGCTGATGGTGGCCCGCACCCAGCGCAGCTACGAGGCGCTCACCGCCGCCCTGGGCCTGCGGGAAGTGCATCGGGGATATGTCGCCCTGGTGAGCGGGATGCCGGCCGACGATCGGGGGGTGATCGACGCCCCCGTGGGACGCTCCACTCGCCATCCCATCAAGATGGCGGTGACCGCCGACGGCCGGCTGGCCCGCACCCACTACCAGGTAACCGCTCGCATGCCCGCCCCCACCGAGCCATCTGAAGAGTCGGTGCCGTTCGACACTGCTCGCCTGGAGTTGCAACTGGAATCCGGGCGCACCCATCAGATCAGGGTTCACCTGGCTGCCATCGGCCACCCGGTTCTGGGTGACGACCTCTACGGCGGCCCCGATGCCCCCGGCATCAATCGCCCCCTCCTTCATGCCCACACCCTGGGCTTCGCCCATCCCGACACAGGCGAGGAACTCCGATTTCAGGTGGATCCCCCTGAGGACTTCTCCCGCCTCTACCAGCTTCTCTGCGGATAGCCAGATTCGATCGAACCTGAGTCAGTCTGATCCCGGCCAGGGGAGGAGGCCGCGTGCGGCTTTGGCAATGTCGTCCAGGGAATAGTCGCTCAGCAGGTCGTGCATGATGTCGCCCACGTGGGTCCAGATGGCCAGCAGCACGCATTGGCCCTCGTGATCGCAGGCACCGTCACTATGGGGCTGGCCGAAGTCACCCAGCACAATGGGCCCGTCCACCGCGCTCACTATCTCGCTCAACTTGATCTCGGAGGCCGGTCGGGCCAATGCGTAGCCACCCCCCGCACCCCGCTTGGAGCGCACCAGGCCGGCGCCCTTCAGCGCTTGGAGGATCTGCTCCAGATAGGGCTGGGGGAGTCCGGTGCGCTCGGCGATGTCCCGGGCCGAGGTGGGACCGGACTCGTCGGGGTGCAGGGCCAGAGACAGCAGCGCCCGGCTGGCGTAGTCACCTCGAGTCGACACCCTCACGAGCCATCACACTACTTCTCAATCTTCCCCGCATGGTTGAGCCGATAGTTTGAAGGCCGAATGGGAAGCCCAAGCCAGCACAGCACTCCAGCAGCCAGCGGTCCGATCACCGGCTTTCCGGTGCTGCCCGACTACCGGGGGTCTTGCCTGAGCAATGTGGTGCCGGCCCTGCTCGGCCCGCCCGATGCCGCTCAGTGGCTGCCCGATCCAATCCGTGAGGCCAAGGCAGTGGTGCTGTTGCTGATCGACGGGATGGGGTGGGAGCAGCTCCAAGATCGGGCCGAGCTGACGCCGGTGATGTCGGCCATGGAAGGAGGCCCCATCACCACGGTGGCCCCGACCACCACTACCACGGCCCTGACGTCGCTGGTCACCGGGGCGACGCCAGGCGAGCACGGCCTGATCGGCTACCAGATCTACATCCAGGGGCAGGTGCTCAACGCCCTGCGGTGGACCGCGGGCGCCAAACCGTCTGATGCCCGCAAATCCCTCGTTCCCGAGCAGGTCCAAACCCGGCCCGCCTTCTTCGGGCGCCGGGTGCCGGCAGTGGGCCGCAGCGAATTCCGGGGTACCGGCTTCACCCGGGCCCATCTCGACGGGGTGGACCACAGGGGGTACAAGCTGACCAGCTCCATCGCCGTAGAGGTGCAGAAGCTGGTGGAGGGGGGTGAGCCGCTCGTTTACGCCTACTACGACGGGCCCGACCGGATTGCCCACGAGTACGGGTTCGGCCCCTACCTGGACGCCGAGTTCGCAGAAGTCGACCGCCTGGTGGCCCAGATCCTGGCCGTGCTGCCCCCAGAGGCGGCGCTGCTGGTGGTGTCGGACCACGGTCAGGTCATGGTGGGCGACAACAAGGTGGAGCTGGCCCGCGACGTTGTCGCCCTCACCGCGGTCACCTCGGGAGAGGCTCGATTCCGCTGGCTCCACGCCCGTCCCGGGCGAGCCGGCGAGCTTCTGGACGCGGCTTCCGAGCGCTATGGCCGCCATGGCCTGGTGGTAAACCGCCAGCAGGTGCTGGACGAGGGCTGGTTCGGTCCCCATGTGGGGCCGGAGGCCCGTTCTCGGATGGGCGACGTGGCCCTGGTGCCCTGCGACCCGGTAGCCTTCGTGGAGCCCAAGCCCGTGCCTCAGAGCCAAACCGGGGGAGGGGGCCGGCCCACGTTTGAGCTGCTGGGCCGCCATGGCTCGCTGACATCGGCGGAGATGTTGGTTCCCTGCCTGGCCGCGTTCGGCGCCCGCGCCTGAGGATGTGCCCGAACTCGCCGGTGGGCGGGTAAATTTCCAGCCATGTCAGACACCGGTCAGTTGGCCAGAGGGTAGGTTTCCAGCCATGTCAGACACCGGTCAGCCGGCATCGGCTGAGCCTGCGGAGATCGTCCACGAGACGCCGCCCGTCGACGGCGACCCGGCGGAGCTCGCATCGGCCCGGGAGGCCATCGAGCAGCCGGCCAAGGTCATGAGGGTGGGCACGATGATGAAGCAGCTCTTGGACGAGGTGCGCGATGCCTCCCTCGACGAGTCGAGCCGCGACCGGCTGAGAGAGATCTACGAAACCTCGATCGAAGAGCTGGGCTCCGCGCTGTCGCCCGACCTCAACGAGGAGCTCGACCGCCTGATCCTGCCCTTCCCCGAAGACCACCCTCCCAGCCAAGCCGAGCTCCAGGTGGCGAAGGCCCAGCTGGTGGGCTGGCTGGAGGGCCTCATCCAGGGCATCCAGGCTGCTCTGTTCGCCCAACAGGTGTCGGCGCAGCAGCAGTTGGCCAACATCCGCGCCGAACTTCCCCCCGGCGCCGCCCGCCTCCCGCACGACAAAGCACCGGGAACGTATCTCTAACGGTCCAACAACCAGGGAAAACAGGGGAATTCTCGGGCGGCGAGCATGGGCTCTCCCGTCTTGGTATGGTCAGAAACTACAGAGCTGTAGTTTTCCACAACCCAGCCACAGATTGTCCACAGGAGTGCTGTGTCCAGTTCCTTCACCCACCTCCACGTCCACACCGAGTACTCCATCCTCGACGGTGCCTCGCGGGTAGGGGAGCTGGTCAAAGCCGCCGCGGCCGACGGGCAGCCGGCACTGGGCATCACCGATCACGGCAACATGTACGGGGTCATCGACTTCTACCGGGCCTGCCGGGCCGAGGGCGTCAAGCCCATCATCGGCATGGAGGCCTACATGGCCCACGAGAACCGGTCGGAGCGTCCGCCCAGGCGGGGCAAGTTGGATGACGGCGGGGGCAGCACCGAGGGTGGGGGCAAGATCTACTACCACCTCACCCTTCTGGCCGAGAACAACACCGGCTACAAGAACCTCATCCAGCTTTCCAGCCGGGCCTTTCTGGAGGGCTATTACTACAAGCCCCGGCTCGACTGGGATCTGCTGGCCGAGCACAGCGAGGGGCTGATCGCCTCCACCGGGTGTCTGGGCGGCCATGTACTCCAAGCCCTGCTGCGCGACGACTACGACGACGCGGTGGCCAAGGCCGCCCGCCTCCAGGACATCTTCGGCAAAGACAACCTGTTCGTGGAGATCCAAGACCACGGCATCCCCGAGCAGCACAAGACCAATCCCGAGCTGCTCCGGTTGGCCGACCAGATCGGTGCCCCCTTGCTGGCCACCAACGACAGCCACTACACCCACCGGGCCGACGCTGAGGCCCACGACGCCCTGCTGTGCGTGCAGACCGGCTCGTTGGTGAGCGATCCCGACCGCCTCAAGTTCCACGGCGACGAGCACTATCTCAAGTCGTCTGAGGAGATGCGCTATCTGTTCTCCGAGCTCCCCACCGCGTGCGACAGCACCCTGTGGATTGCGGAGCGGGCCGACGTGGAGATCGAGTTCGGCAATCCCCAGCTACCCGACTTCCCCATTCCCGACCGGTACGAGAACGCAGACGACTATCTGCGGGCACTGACCCTGGAAGGCGCCGAAGCCCGGTGGGGAAGCCCGCTGACCGAGGAGATGGCCGATCGGCTGGCATTCGAGCTCAAGGTCATCTCCGACATGGGCTTCTCCTCCTACTTTCTCATCACTTGGGACCTGATCCGCTACGCCCGGGAGCGGGGAATCAGGGTGGGGCCGGGCCGGGGGAGCGCGGCGGGTTGCGCAGTGGCCTATTGCCTCCAGATCACCGATCTCGACCCGATCCGCTACGACCTGCTGTTTGAGCGCTTTCTGAATCCGTCGCGGGTGTCCATGCCCGACATCGACATGGACTTCGACTCCCGCCACCGAGACGAGATCATCCGCTACGCCTCCCAGAAGTACGGCGAAGACCATGTGGCCCAGATCATCACCTTCTCCACCATCAAGGCCCGGGCCGCGGTGCGCGACAGCGCCCGGGTGCTGGACTATCCCTACGCATTGGGCGACAAGCTGGCCAAGGCCATGCCACCGCTGGTGCTGGGCCGAGACACCCCGCTGTGGGCCTGCTTGGAGAAGAGCGACGACCACGCCGACGGCTACACCGCGGCCGCCGAGCTGAGGGAGATGTACGAGGGTGATGAGGATGCCCGCAAGGTGGTGGATGTGGCCCGCGGCCTGGAGGGTCTGCGGCGCCAGGACAGCATCCACGCTGCCGCGGTGGTGATCACAAAAGAACCGCTTACCGAGTATCTGCCCATCCAGCGCAAGGCATCTCCGGGCCAGACCTTGGAGGAGGCCCCGATCGTCACCCAGTACGAGATGCACGCGGTAGAAGACCTGGGCCTGTTGAAAATGGACTTCCTGGGCCTGCGGAACCTGGACGTGCTCGAAGACGCCATCGGGGTGATCGAGCAGTCTCGCGGCAAAAGGGTGGACATCGACAACGTGCCCTTGGACGACGAGCCCACCTATGAGCTGCTGTCTCGGGGGGACACCATCGGGGTCTTCCAGTTGGAGAGCGGCCCGATGCGCTCGCTGATCCGGTCGTTGAAGCCCACGTGCTTCGACGACGTGGCCGCCTTGGTGGCCCTGTACCGGCCCGGCCCGATGGCGGCCAACATGCACAACGACTACGCCGACCGCAAGAACGACCGCAAACCGGTGCAGGTGTTCCACGAGGACGCCGCCGACATCCTGGCCGATACCTACGGGCTGATGATCTACCAGGAGAGCGTCATGCGGGTGGCTCAGCGGTTTGCCGGCTACTCCCTGGCCGAGGCCGACAACCTCCGCAAGGCCTGCGGCAAGAAAGACCGCGCGCTCATGGCCAAAGAGCGGGACTCGTTCGTGGCCGGTTGCGAGAAGAGCGGCTACGGCGAGGAGCTGGGCACCGAGCTCTTCAACATCATCGAGCAGTTTGCCGACTACGCCTTCAACAAGAGCCATTCATACGGCTATGGGCTGATCGCCTATCAGTGCGCCTACCTCAAGGCCAACTATCCGGTGGAGTACATGGCCGCGCTGTTGACCAGCGTGAAGAGCAAGTTGGAGAGAGCGGCGGTTTATCTGGCCGAGTGCCGCCAGCGGGGGATCCAGGTGACCCTCCCCGACGTGAACCGTTCCCAGTCCGACTTCGCGGCCATCGGCTCCGACAGCGGCGAGCAGTCCATTTCCTTCGGGCTCTCCGCAATCCGCAACGTGGGAGCGGGCGCGGCGCAGATGATCTTGGAGGAGCGGGAGAAGAACGGGCCGTTCGCCGATTTTCACGACTTCTGCCAGCGGGTCGATCCGATGGTGCTGAACAAGGGGATTGTGGAGGCGCTCATCAAAGGGGGCGGCTTCGACTCCCTGGGGCATCCTCGGCAGGGGCTGTTGAACGTGTTCGAGCCCATCGTGCGGCGCGGCATCCAGCAGCAGCGAGAGCGCGAGCAGGGAGTGATGAGCCTGTTCGACGAGGGCGGTGCCGATGCCTTCCAAGACGACATAGAGATTCCCGATACCGAGTTCGACAAGTCTCGGAGGCTGGCCGCCGAGCGGGAGATGCTCGGGCTGTACGTGTCCGACCACCCCATCATGGGCATGGAGGGGGTGCTGGCCCGAAAGACCACCCATCGGATCGATCACCTGGCCGAAGCGGAAGAGGGCGCCTCGGTGAAAGTCGGCGGAGTGGTGAGCAACTTCCGCAAGAGGTGGACCAGAAAGGGCGACCAGATGGCGTCATTCGACCTTGAGGACATGTACGGAACCATGGAGGTGACGCTGTTCCCCCGAGCCATGGAAGAGCACGGTCACAAGATCGAGGACGATCTGGTGGTTGTGCTGGAGGGGCGACTGGATCAGCGCGACGAGGAGCCCAACTTGATCTGCTACGGAGTGGAACCGGTGCGGGCCGACTGGGCCAACGGCCTCGGCCCCCTCAAGGTGAACATCAACACCCAAAAGCTGACGGTGGACCGGATCGACACCCTCAAGTCGATTTTCGCCAGCCATCCGGGCAAGTCGGAAGTGGTCTTGATGCTCGGTGAAGACAAGGGAATCAAGCTCTCATCGGACTACGGAGTGGACACGGGAAGTGGGTTGATCGGCCTGCTGCGGGAGGAGCTGGGCAGCAACGCCATAGCCGTGCAGCCCGACTAGCTGGCGTTTTACCGAAAGCGGTCAATCGTCGAAAACCCTTGCAATCCTGCGGGTTTGCGCGCCTACCGGAGCGATTGATGGACTATAGGGGTGCCCACGGGCGGAAATCTGTGGGGGACCAGCCAGCAAGGAGGGCGAGCAGCGCATGGCAATCGACGTCGAAACCAAGGACTGCACAGCGGTTACCGACGCTGAGTTGGCCGAAATGGCGGACATGTGCGCTGACGGCCCCAATCCGTTTTCGGTGGGGTTGCTCTCCAAGCAGACCGAGGAGTGGGTGTTGATCTCCACCGCCCGGGAGAACGGCAAGCTCCGGGGATTCGCCTTCTCCACCCTGGAGCGCATCGGCGGGACGCCGAGCGTGTTGGTGGGCTTGGCCTCGGTGGCCCGCACCTCCAAGCGCAGCACTGTTATCCGCCAGCTGGTCGACGCACAGCTCCACCGGGCCCTGATGGCGTTCCCCGACGAAGACGTGCTCTTGGGGACCCAGTTCGACAACGCCGGCGGGTTTGACGCCTTCAAGCCTCTGGTCGACATCGTTCCCCGCCCGGGCCACAAGGCCTCCGGCGAAGAGCGGGCCTGGGGACGCCGCCTGGCCAAGCGGTTCAGCATCAGCGCCAGCCGGTACCTCGACCGGGACTTCCGAGTGGTGGGCGACGACGGCCAGGCCTGCCTGCTCGACTACGAGACCGCCAAGCCCGAGGGCATCGACCCCGACGTGGCTGCCCTGTTCGACAAGGTGGACCGCGCCGGCGGCGACACCATGATCGCCTTCGGCTGGATCATGGCCGAAGACCTGCTCAAGTACACCTGAGCGATCGGGCGCCGGTCGGGCTGCCCGTGGCCATGAGCGACACTTCGCCCCTTCGGCGGTCGATGTGCCGCAACTTTCTCCCCGATCCACTGCCCGACGGCCTGCTGCCCGAACTGCTTGACCAGGCTCGCCGAGCACCGTCAGCGGGCAACACCCAGGCCGTGGAGTTCTGCGTGGTCACCGAGCCCGAGCGCTACTGGCAGCTCACCCTCACCCCGGAGCGCCGAGCCGAGTTCCCCTGGCCCGGCCTGCTGATTGCCCCCGTTCTGGTGGTGGTGCTCACCGAGCCCGAGCGCTACGCGCAGCGCTATTCCGAGCCCGACAAGGCCCGCACCGGCCTCGGCGACAGCCCTGATGCCTGGCCGGTTCCCTACTGGTGGGTAGACGCCGGCATGGCGGTGCACCACCTGCTTGTGTCCGCTACGGCCGCGGGCCTGGGCTCCTGTTTCTTCGGTGTGTTCGAACACGAAGCCGCCGTAATCGAGGGCCTCAAGATCCCCGAGGATCGCCGCATCGTGGGAACCGTGGCCCTTGGTTACCCGGATGAAGATCGACCGAGCTCTTCCGCCTCCCGCCCCCGTAGGCCATTGGACGAGGTTGTCTACTACGGTGGCCCGCCATGAACATGCCTGATCCTGTCGACCGCCTGGCCATCGAGGACACCATCGTCCGCTACACCATTGCCATTGACGAGAAGGACTGGGACCTGCTCGACACGGTCTTCACCCCCGACGCCCACCTGGACTACTCCTCGTCGGCCCCCGGAGTGGACGACGCCAACGGCGACTATCCCACCGTCAAGGGCTGGCTCCAGATGGCCCTTTCCATCTTCCCCATGACCCAGCACATGGTGGGAAAGACCTACATCCGCAGTTGGGACGGCGACACCGCCCAATGCACGACCCTCTTCCACAATCCCATGGGCATGCCGGTGGACGGCGACGGCAAGTTCGACCCCAACGGATCGGGGCTGCACCTGTTCTACGTGGGCGGCTGGTATCACGACACCGTCTCCCGGACCTCCGACGGATTCCGCATCGTCAAGAAGGTGGAAATCGGCGGGTACATGGACGGCGGGTTCCCCGAGGGATTCGACATCCCCGGATAGCTGGCAATAGCCGACAATCGGCCCACGCGCCCGGCGCAGTTGGGCCGGTACAACAGCCGCTGAGGTAGTCTGCCCAGCGTGCAAATCCCACTCGTGGACTATCTGGTCTTGGGCGATGAGCCCTATCTGCAAGCCAACGAATGCACCAATTGCGGTGCCCGATTCTTCGGCCGGCGCAACGCCTGCGCCCACTGCGGCCACCGAGAGTTCAAACCGGTGCGGGTGAGCGACACCGGAACGCTGCGCACCTTCAGCATCGTCTACCGGGCCGCCCCCACCATTCCCACGCCCTACGTCTCGGCCATCGTGCTCACCGACGACGGCACCTCGGTTCGCTCCAATCTCATCAACATCGAGCCCGACCCGGCCAAGATCACACTCGGCATGAAGGTCAAGCTCGACACCTATGTCGTGGGCACCGACGACGACGGCCAAGAGGCCGTTGCCTTCGGCTACGCCCCGGTATGACAGCAATTCAATAGGAGGCCTGCAATGGCACAAGACATCTGGGTTCTGGGAACGCACATGACGGCGTTCGGCCGCTACCCCGACCAGGATGCGGTGGACTTGGCCGCCGCGGCGGCTCTGGGCGCACTGGACGACGGCGGGGTGTCCATCAGCGATATGGACCTCCTGTCGTGCGGGACCCTGTTCCAGGCCAACGCCGGAATGGGCCAGCAGGTGCAAAAGCAGATCGGCCAGACCGGCATCCCGGTGTACAACGTGTCCAACGCGTGTGCCACCGGGGCCACCGCCCTGCGCACCGTGATCATGGCCATCCGGGCCGGAGAGGCCGACATGGGCCTGGCCATCGGCGTGGAGCAGATGGGCAAGATGGGCCTTCTGGCCGGCGGCGCCCGCAAAGAGAAGAACGTTTATGAGCCGTCGGGCCGCTTCGGCGCGGTGATGCCCATCGACGGCATCTTGGGCACCGACACCATGCCCGGCGTGTTCGCCCAAGCGGGCATGGAGTACGCCAACGACAACGACGGGGTGGGCTTTGAGCAGTTCGCCAAGGTGGCCCAGAAGAACCACGCCCACTCCACGCTCAACCCTCTGGCCCAGTACCAGAAGGAGTTCAGCCTGGAGGAGGTTATGGGCTCGCCCATGCAGAGTTACCCCAACACGCTGCTGATGTGCTGCCCCACCGGCGACGGTGCCGCGGCCTGCGTGCTGGTGGGCGAGGAGCGGTTTGCCACCCTCAGCCGCGAGCAGCAGTCTCGGGCGGTGAAGATCTCCGCCTCGGTGCTCACCACCGATCCCTACGTGGAATCCGGCGCCATGCAGCCCGACGTGAACACCCTCACCCGCAACGCGGCCCAAACCGCCTACGAGCAGGCCGGAGTGAGCCCCGAAGACCTCAGCCTGGTGGAGCTGCACGACTGCTTCGCCACCGCCGAGCTCATCCACTACGACAACCTGGGGCTGTGCGAGCCGGGCGGCGCGGGCGACTTCATCGACCGGGGCGCCCCGTGGCGTGACGGCGACACTCCGGTGAACGTGTCCGGCGGCCTCATCTCCAAGGGCCATCCCATCGGCGCCACCGGCGTGGCCAACGTGTACGAGGTGGCCACCCACCTGCGGGGCGAGGCCGGCGACCGCCAGATCGAAGGGGCCAACGTGGGCCTGGCCCATGTGATCGGCCTCGGCTCGAGCTGCGGCGTACACATCCTGGAAAAGAGCGGGATCAGCTGAACTGGCTGACCTCAAACCCCGAGAGGAGACCGCGATCATGAGCAGCACTTGTCGGGGCGTTGTCTTCAACGGCGACGGAACCTTTCAACTGAGGGACGACTTCCCGGTGCCCGAGCCGCCGGCTGGTGGCGGGGTGCTCAAGGTGGAGGCCGTGGGCATGTGCGGCAGCGACGTGGCCCAGCTCCACGGCCACCAGCACGTCCCCGGCGAGAAATCACCGCTGGTGCCCGGCCATGAGATCGTGGGCCGGGTTCATGCTCTGGCCGACGACGCCAACCTGGGCGTGGCAGTGGGCGACCGGGTGGCGGTGGACCTTGTTGTGCGGGCCCCGGTTACGGAGAACAACCCGTTTGGCCTGGGCGAGGTGTACGGCTACACGATGGGTCTGGAAGACGACCACGGGCTGTGGGGCGGCTACGGGGAGTACATGGGCGTGTTGCCCAACACCCACCTGGTGAAGCTGACCGACGACATTGACGCCGCCGAGCTGACCCTGTTCGAGCCGCTGGCCAACGTGTGCAACTGGTTCAGCCGGATGCCCGTGGGCGAGGGCGAGACCGTGGTGGTGCAGGGGCCGGGCCACATGGGGCTGGTGTACGCCGCGGAGGCCAAGCGCCGGGGTGCGGAGACGGTGATCGTCACCGGCACTGATGCCGACGCCCTGCGCCTGGAGGTGGCCCGCGAGGTAGGCGCCGATGTCACCGTCGACGTCACCGCCACCGACCTGGTGGCGTTTGTGGCTGAGATAACCGGTGGGGCCATGGCCGACATGGCCGTAGATCTGGCCGATGCCACCGCCACCGTGCCCCTGTGCCTAAGCCTGGTTCGCCAAGGGGGCAAGGTGCAGCTGGCCGGATTGAAGAACTTGGCGCCGGTGGAGATGATCACCGACCTGATCGTTCTCAAGGGCCTCACGGTCCAAGGCGGGAGCGGGTCCACCCCCAGCTCCATGCGTGAGGCGGTGGAGATATTGAACAGCGGGGAGTTCCCCACCGGGCCGCTTCTGGGCGAGGTGTTCGGCCTCGACCAGATCGATGAGGCCATGGCCCTGCTCCAGCGCACCGCCGACCACGACGCCGTGCGGGTTGGACTCCGGCACAGCTAGCAGCACCGGATCAGTGAGCTTCGAGATCGAGCGACTGACGGCGGCATTGAGGCGATGAGCGTCGAGATCGATCACTCCGGCAAGGTGGCGTTGGTCACCGGGGCGGGGGCAGGTATCGGCCGCGAGATCGCCCGGTGGATGGGTCGGGCTGGCGCATCGGTGGCGGTGAACGACATCCGGGGCGAAAATGCCGAGGAAACCGTGGCCCAAATTGCCGATGAAGGGGGCACGGCCGCCGCATTCCCCGCTGATCTGCGCGATGACGCCACCATTGAGGCCCTAGTGGGCGATGTGGTGGCTTGGGGCGGGAGCCTGGACATCGCCGTCAACAACGTCGGCATGATGGCGGGTCGATCCCCAACCCGGTTTGTGGACATGGACGGAGCGTTCTGGCGGGACCTCGTAGACCAGAATCTGGTGCTGACCGCGTTGTGTGGCCGGGCCGAAGCTCTGGTGATGATGGAGCAGGGCGGCGGGGTGATCATCAACGTGAGCTCGGGTGAGACCACCCGGCCTTCGCCCATGATGTCGAGCTACGCCGCGGCCAAGGCGGCCATCAACCACCTCACGTGGTCCATGGCGGTGGAGCTCGGCCCCCACAACATCCGGGTCAACGCCATCGCCCCCGGCACCACCCCCACTGAATTGATAAGGGAAGCATTTTCTCCCGAGCACTACGAAGCCATCGTGGCCGCCACGCCCCTGCGTCGGGAAACTCTGCCCGAAGAGTTGGGCCGCCTCTCGGTATACCTGGCCTCCGACCTGGCCCGCTGCACCACCGGCCAGCTCATCCTGGCCGACGCCGGGGCATTCCTGTCCCGCACTCGGCCACCCAACCTGGGCCAAGACGTCAGCTAGGAGCAATCGCGATGGACCAAGCGCTGTTAGATGAGGCCGTCGGCGAATTGCGGGCTCTAGTAGCCCTAGACGGCGGCGACGTAGAACTGGTATCAGCCGCCGATGGCACCGTGGCCCTGCGGCTCATCCTGGAAGGCGCCGAGTGCCGCGAGTGCGTCATGCCCAAGGAGTTCCTAGAGCAGATCGCCCTCGACATGGTGACCACCCGCATCGATGAGGTAAGTGCCGTCACCATCGACGATCCCCGCGAATAGAGCCCGACCCGCCTCCAATTGCTTTGGGTGACGAAGGCCGGGTGGCATAGCCACCCGGCCATTATCGGTCAGTTCGTGTTGGTCGGGGTTCCTGTGGACTCGCTAGACCAGTCGCTGTATCCGTGGGTGTTTCGTGCTCGAAGACTTATTTCGTATAGCTGGTCGTTGGTCAACCCACTGATGGTGTAGGCGTACACGCCCGATTGGGGTGTCGGTCTCCCGACCCCGAATGTTGAGCAAGTTTCAGAGCCACCCGATGGGGTGTGACACCGTCGCATTTCGAAGCTGCTCACCGCGGGCTTGGGTGATTCATCTGCCTGCGTCCAAGTCACCCTCAGCGATCCACTCTGATTGGCCACATCATCCACACCCGAAATTGCCGGAGCACCGAGCCTGCCGTCTGCGGGTGTTCCCGTGGCGGTAGTGGACCAGGGACCCTCGCCGAAGCTGTTCCTGGCCCGGATCCGCACGTCGTAGGAGACAGCGGAGAGAAGCCCGGTGAGAGTACATCCATAGGAGGCTCCTTGGGCCGCTATATCTCCGTCGATGTCCCCGCTAGTGCAGTTGTAGGTGGTGTCTGTCCTGTCATCAAAATCGGTCAGGCTGCTGGAACTCCAGCTCGTGGTTCCGGTACGCCGGTATTGGATCGTGAAGCCAGTCAAAGCGGATTTGCCGGTTTCGCTTCCGGAAGTCCAAGTCACAGCGAGCTTCCTGTAGTCGTCGTTTGTTGAGACGCTAACGGCGACCGCAGCCGGGCTCAGCGGTGCCTGGAGCGCTCCCGGCTTTACGGACTGGGTTGGAGACCAGGGTCCGGGGCCGTTGGCGTTGACCGACTGAATCCGGAAGTAATAGACGGTGTTGTTGTCCAAGCTGGAGAGTTGATGATTAGTGTCGCCAGAGCCCTTTGGCACCTGAGTGCAGGAGGCGTCGACCTGGCAGTTGCTGGCGAACCCGCTGCTGGTGTCCCACTGGAGGTTGTAGCTGTTCACCGCAGGCACACTCGTGGCCGTGTCCCAGAGCACATTGATCCGGTGACCGCCGTTCGGGTCAAGTCTGAAGTTTGTGGGCGCCGCTGCCTGGCCCAAGACAATTCGGGCTATTGACGACCACGACCCGGCAATGTCCTGGTTGATGGCCCGGACCCGCACTTCGTACGTGTTCGAGGCGATCAAAGAGCCTGAGATTGGGACGGTGGTGGTGAGAGTGTCAGCACCGACAACGGTGCGCTCGCGGCTAGCAGCCCAGTTTTCTCGGGCCGTTACGTTGCGCCATTGCACTTGATAGTGGGTTGGTTGCCGGTTGGTGTCGGTGAGGCTGGGCTTCACCCAAGTCGCAGAAATTTGAGAATTTGCCGCGGTGGTTATTGTCAACTCGGTGGGCTGCCCTGGTGAAGGCCGTGTGGCAGTCAGTCGAAGCGACTCAGTGAGCGACCATGTGCCGGGGCCGGCAGAGTTCACCCCTTGGACCCGTACGTAGTAGGTACCGTTGGAAAGTCCGGTGATGGTGTGGGTGAGAGTGCTAGCTGAGGTTGTTGCCTGACGGGTGGTAGACCAACCGCTTGGACTCGTACCCCACTGGATGACGTAAGAAGCGATGTTGTCATCAGAATTGGTATCAAGCGGTGCGGTCCAAGTGGCTGTAATCCGGCCGAAGAACGGGCTGGTGAGAGCGTTGTCAGCAGGCCAACGAGGAGGTCCGGCCAAGCCGGGGGTGCTGGTCAGCGTCGGGGTGAACGGATCGCCGCTGGGTCCTCGCACAGCCTTGACCCGGATGTTGTAGGTCACCCTGTCGTTCAATCCAGTGATTAGGTAGCTCAAGGTGTTCTGGTCGGCGGTGATATGCCGGTTGTTGGTGGACCAGCCCTGGCCTTTCTGAGCCCACCACACTTCGTACTCGTACACTTCACTTGCGTCATAGGGGTCGTTGGCGTCCAAATTGGTTCTGGTGTCGTCTGTGTCCTGGGTGCTCGGGACTGCTTCCCAGCTGACGAGGATCTGGTTGGGACCCGGGTCCATTTGCAAGTTCCGGGCAGCTCGCCTGTTGTAGGTGCCCGGGTTGGTGGCCACGGGTGCAACGGGAGGTGTGATGGTGGGGGTGCCGCCACCGCCTCCTCCTCCACCACCACCGGTACCACCGGTGCCGGTGCCGGGGCGGGTACCGCCGGGGTTGGGGGTGGGGAGGGGGTCGCCGGTTTCGGATTCGGTGGGTGTGGTGGCCCCAGTGGCGCACACATCGGCGGCCTCGGCAAGTGGCTCGCCGAAGGAGCCGGGCACTCGTAGACACTCTTCGGCGACGAGCAGGAGGAAGTAGGGCTCTTGCTCCGAGGCAAGGCGTTCGAAGGCGTTCTGGCGCGCTACTGCTGCTCGCCGGGTGCGGGGGAGCGCGCAGATGTCGGCCACGCCGTCACCGTCGACATCGAACGGGTAGGTCACCGGCCCACCAAAGCTGCGGTCCAAGCAGAAGACGCTGCTGGTGATCACTGGTCCGGAGAAGAAGCGCGGTGAAGTGGTCTCCGGCGGGATAGGCGCTTGGGGAACAGCGGGAAGAGCCCGTCCGGATGCGTGAGCAGCACGGGGAGCGGCGCATTCGTCAGTGGCCTCGGCAGCTGGCTCTCCGAATGTCTCGGCCACCTTGGTGCATTCATCGGCGAACAGTTGCCCAAAGTACAACGCCAACTCTCCGCCTAGTCGTTCCATGGCGTTCTGACGGGCCGCCGTTTCCCGGCGCGAGCGGGGGAGCGAGCAAGTGTCGGCCACACCGTCGCGGTCGCTGTCGAACGGGTAGGTCCTGGGACCTCCGAGGCTCGCGTTGAGGCAGTAATCGGGGCCGGAAATGACCCCGGAGTAGTAGCGCGATGGCGTGTCCTGGGCCGACGCGTGCGCGGTGATGGTGGCTACAAGCCCAGCCACCGCAATTAGTGCTCCCGCCAACTGCATTGCCCGCCTGGGTTTGCTGGTGCCGTTGGACATGCTGCCCTCCATGATCGCGGTCCGCGCGACATTCAGTTCGCGGCCCCGTAGCTTATCCCAGGCTGGGGTCCCTCTGGTGAACCCCTGGGGTCGGACGGCACATTTTCACTACAAACGAGACAGAAGCTCGTCTTTGCTGTCGGCGGGGGCCTCGCAGGTGTAGCCATGACAGACGTAGGCCAGACCCTCGGTTCGGCCCTCCCACAAGGGGGAGGCATAGGGCTCGCCCCAGGCCAGCACGGTGTTGGGCCGGTAGTCATCTCGTACGGCGTCCACCAGATCAGGGCGGTCGCCGCCGATCACCACCTCGGTGAAGCCGGTGGCGTGCATGTCTACCGCCTCCAGCAGGTGGCCGAAGCCGCTGGGGTGGTTGGCGGCCACTTCGCCCAGCAGGGCCAGGATGTCCTCGGCCCGGTCTAGATAGTGGTTTTGGCCGGTAAGGGTGCCCAGGCGCAGCAAGGCCACTGCCGCGGCGCTGTTGGCCGAGGGCACGGCGTTGTCGGTTATCTCCTTGGGCCGGCAGATCAGCTCTTCGGCGTCGGAACCGGTGGTGAACACCCCGCCCCGCTCGTGGTCCCAGAACAGCTCCAGCATTCCATCGGCGGTTTGGACCGCCTCGTCGATCCAGCGGGCTTGGCCGGAGGCCTCGCCTAGGCGGGTGAAGGCATCGGCGATGGCGGCGTAGTCGGCGGCGTAGGCCAAGTGGCGGGCCTGGGCCGGGCGGCTGCCGTCGCCCGCCTGCCAGGAGCGCAGCCAGCGGCCGTCGGGGCGGCGCAGCCGGTCGAGCAGGAACCCGCCGTTCTTGATGGCCGCCTCCATCCACTGCTGGTTGCCGGTGGCCGCGGCGGCCTCGGCCAGCGCGGCCAGCATGAGGCCGTTCCACTCCAGCAGCACCTTGTCGTCCAGGCCGGGCGGAATGCGCAGGCTGCGGGCCGACAGCAGCCGCTCTCGGCTCAGCTCCACGCCGGCCGGGCGCAGCAGATCGCCCCGCACCGGGCGCCACAAGATGTTGTGGCCCTCGAAGTTGCCGGCCTCGGTCACCCCGAACCAGGCCATGAACTCGGCGGCGTCGTCGCCCAGAACCGAGGTGATCTGATCCGGGGTCCACACGTAGTACCGGCCCTCCTCGCCCTCGGAGTCGGCGTCGAGAGCGGAGTAGAAGCCGCCGCTGTCGTGGCGCAAGTCTCGCAGCACGAAGCCGATGGTCTCATTGAGCACCTGTCGGAAGCGGGGCCGGCCGGTCACCTGCCAGGCGTGCAGATACAGCCGGGCGAACAGGGCGTTGTCGTACAGCATCTTCTCGAAGTGGGGCACGATCCACTGGGCGTCCACCGAGTAGCGGCTGAAGCCTCCGCCCAGGTGGTCGTAGATCCCCCCCGAGGCCATGGCGTCGAGCGAGTTGATCACCATGTTGAGCACGTCTTGGTCGCCGCTGTGGAGATAGGAGCGCAACAGCACCTCTTGGCTCATGGTCTGGGGGAACTTGGGGGCCCCTCCGAAGCCGCCCCACGCCGCGTCGTATTGCTGGCGCAGGGCGGCGGTGGCCTGGTTGAGGGCTTCTGAGCCGGTTCCGGGGGCGGCCCGCTGGGGATCGGGCTGGATGAGCGCGGTGCGATTGAGCGACTGGGTTAGCTGGTCGGCCTGGTCGTTGACATCTTGGCGGCGGTTGTCCCACACGTCTTGGATGCGGTGCATGATCTCGGTGAACGACGGCATCTGGCCCCGGCTGACCCTGGGGTAGTAGGTGCCGCCGTGGAATGGGCGGCCGTCGGGGGTCATGAACACGGTCATGGGCCATCCGCCCCGGCCGGTGAGGGCTTGGACGGCCTCCATGTAGATGGTGTCCACGTCGGGGCGCTCTTCCCGGTCCACCTTGACGTTCACGAACAGCTCGTTCATCACCTTGGCCGTCTCGGGGTCTTCGAACGACTCGTGGGCCATGACGTGGCACCAGTGGCAGGCCGAATAGCCCACCGACAACAAGATGGGCTTGTCGTCGGCTTGGGCGGCGGCGAATGCCTCCTCCCCCCACGGGTACCAGTCCACCGGGTTGTCGGCGTGCTGGCGGAGATAGGGGCTGGTTTCGGCCCCGAGTCGGTTCATGGCTCCGACACTAACGAACTCCGGCGATGGGCAAGACTTGTGGGGTGATGCTTCGATGAGGCTCTGGATACAGGGGGCTCGGCCTCGGACGCTTCCCGCCGCGGTGGTGCCGGTGGCGGTGGGCACCGCCGCGGTCGCTCCCGATGTGGTGTGGTGGCGGGCCGCGGTGGCGCTGGTGGTGGCGGTGGCCCTCCAGGTGGGGGTGAACTACGCCAACGACTACTCCGACGGGATTCGGGGCACCGATGCCAGCCGAGTGGGCCCGGCCCGGCTGGTGGGCGGTGGCATGGTGGCGCCGGCTGCGGTGCGCTGGGCCGCGTTCGGCGCCTTAGCAGTGGCGGCGGCGGCCGGCCTGGTGCTGGCCATTGCGGTTGCGCCGTGGCTGATCGCGGTGGGTCTGGCCTGCATCATTGCCGCCTGGTTCTACACCGGGGGAAAGCGGCCCTACGGCTATGCCGGTTTGGGAGAGGTGGCGGTGTTCGTTTTCTTCGGCCTGGTGGCCACCGCGGGCACGGCTTTCGTGCAGACCGAGGAAATCACCGCGCTGGCCGTTGTGGCCGCGGTGCCGGTGGGCCTTTTGGCCTCGGCGCTGTTGGTGGCCAACAACCTGCGGGATATCGCCCAAGACCAGGCCGCGGGCAAACGAACCCTGGCGGTGCGCCTGGGCGACCGGCGGGCCGCCTGGTTCTACGTCGTCCTGGTGGTGGCGGCCCTGGGGGTGGGCCTCACAATGTCGGTGACTGTTTCGTGGGCGCCGCTGACGCTGGCTTCGATGACGCTGGCTGTTCCCGCTCTGTGGATGGCACTGTCTTCGCTGCCCAAAGCCCCCCTGCTCAACCAGACCGCCCGCCTGCACCTGCTGTTCGGCGCGCTGTTGACGATTGCCTTGGCCGTTTCGGCCTAGTTCCCAGCGGCCTAGCCCTTCCAGAAGGGGGCGCGCAGAGCCTGCTTGTTGATCTTGCCCATGGCGGAGCGGCCTAGATGCTCCTCGCTGATGAAGTCCACCGTGCGGGGGCACTTGTAGTGGGCGATGCGGTCGCGGCAAAAGGCGATGATCTCCGCTTCGGTGGGGGGCCGGCCGGGGTCGGTGGGCACCACTAGGGCCTTGAGCTGCTCGCCCATCTCCTCGTCGGGCACGCCGATGCAGGCTGTGTCGGCCACGCCGGGGTGCTCCACCAGCACCTGCTCGGTTTCGGCGGGGTAGATGTTCACCCCGCCCGACACCACCATGTCGGAGAACCGGTCGGTGAGGTATAGGAACCCCTCGTCGTCCACATAGCCGATCTCGCCCAGGGTGAACACTCCCGGTCGCAGGTGGGCGGCCGCCGTCTTCTCGGGGGCGTTGCGATAGCTGATGCCCCGGCCGCTGGTGTCGATGAAATACACCCGCCCCTCCTGGCCTGGCGGCAGCTCGTTGCCGTTTTCGTCCACGATGAGCACCTCGAAGGGAGGCACCGGCTGCCCCACCGAGCCGGGGTGGGCCAGCCAGTCCTCCGAGTTGATGTGGCACGATCCGCCCACCTCGGTGGAGCCGTAACCCTCCGAGATGATGGGCCCGAGCCAATCGATCACGGCTCGTTTCACCGATACCGGGCAGGGCGCGCCGCTGTGGGTAATCGACACCAGGCTGTCGGTGCTGTACTTCTCCTTCACCTCCGCAGGCAGGGCCAGTAGCCGGCTGAAGTGGGTGGGCACCATGAACACGGCGTTCACCTGGTAGCGCTCGATAGCGGCCAGGGTGGCCTCGGCGTCGAAGCGGCCCATCACCACCACTGGGGCGCCGCCCATGAGGTTGCGGGTAGCCGAGAATGGCCCGGCGTGGTACATCGGTCCCACCACCAGATGGGTGCCGAGGGCCGCGTTGGGGGTGTCGCAGGTGGCGAAGTACTCCTCCACCGTTTCCCCGCCCCGGAACAGGGCCGGGGGGGCGTCCACCCCTTTGGGCCGACCGGTGGTGCCCGAGGTGTAGAACAGGTGGGGGACCGGCGGGGTGTCGGTGGGCGGGGGCTCGGCTGGTGCTTGGGCCAGGCCCTGTTCCCAGGAGGACACCTCGGGGTGGTCGGAGCAGCGCCATCCCATCACGGCAATAGGCGGGCTGCCGGTTGATTTCGACACTGCCTCGGCGGCCAGCAGGCTCCGCTCTGCCGTCTCGGGCCCCACCAGCAGCAGGGCTGAGGCGGAGTCCTCCACGATGTAGGCCAGCTCGTCGGGGGTGAGGTGGAAGTTCACCGGCACCGCCGAGACTCCGGCCAAGGCGGCGGCCACGTAGGCGATCACCGTTTCGGCAGAGTTCTCGGCGAACACCGCCAGCCGCCGCTCCGGCCCCAAATCCAGCGAGTGCAGCAGGTTGGCGGCCCGGTTCATCACTAAGTCGAGCTCGGCCCAGCTCAGGGTGGTGCGCTGATCGGTGAGCGCCATCTGTTCAGGGTCGTCAGCGGGTATGTGCTGGGCCAGCAGGGACATGGGAGGTGTGGGGCTAGCGCCCTCGGGTGGCGGTGACCAGCTGGGCGATGCCGCCGGAGAGCGGCGTATGGGAAACCGCCTCGAAACCGTGCTGGGCCAGGAGGTCGAGCATCTCCTCGGTGGGGGGCATGTAGGCCACCGATTTGGGGAGGTACTCATAGGCGGTTCGATCCGACAGCAGGCCGCCGATCAAGGGGATCACCTTGCCGAAGTACACGCTATGGCCGAGTCGCATGATCGGGTTCGGCGGCTCGGCCACCTCCAGCAGCGAGACCCGCCCCCCTGGACGCACCACCCGAGCCAGCTCGGCGAACAAACCTTCCAGGTCCACCACGTTGCGCAGGGCGAACCCGCAGGTGATGCCATCGGCGCTCTCCGGTGGAACGGGAAGGCGCAGGGCGTCGCCCAGCACCATCGGCGCTCGCAGTTTGCCCGAGTCCCGGTATTTCTGGGCCGCCCGGAGCATGCCCGCCGACATGTCGAATCCCACTGGCCGGAATTCGGCTGCTTCCAAGACCCGGCACAGGTCTCCGGTGCCGCAGGCCAGGTCGAACACCAGCGATCCCGGCGGCAGACGCAGCTCTCGCACCGACCGCCGCCGCCATCGACAGTCCATGCCGAAGGTCAGCAGGCGATTGAGCAAGTCGTAACGGGGGGCGATGGCATCGAACATCGACCGCACCGCGGCCACTTTGTCTTGACCCTGGGGGAGCGAGGGATCAGTGCTCATGGGGCGGTGAACCAGTAGGCCCGATTGGTGGAGTGGTGGTGGAATCCCAGGCTGCGATATGTGGCCACCGCGGGATCGTTGTCCGACTCCACAAAGAGGAACCCCACGGTGAGGCCCTGGTCGGCCAGGTGGTCCAGCCCGGCCAGGGTCATGGGCTTGCCCAGTCCTTGACCGTGGAAATCGGGATCCACCGCGATGGCGTAGATCTCGCCCCCCGGCGGTGTCTCATCGGGGTGGACCTTGGTCCAGCAGAAGCCGGCCAGACGGCCATCGCGCTCGTGGAGCCGGAACCCCTCGGCGTCGAACCACTCCTCCGCCATGCGCTGGGCCAAGTCGCCGGGAGTCAAGCCCCCTTGTTCGGGGTGCCAGTGGAAGGCCCGATTGTTCACCCGCAGGAAATCCTGGTCGTCGGTGCCGGGGGCGAAGGCCCGAGTGGCGATGGAGGAGCGGTCAGCCGGAAGGGGACGCTGCATCCGCCAGAGATCCCGGTAGGGGGCAAAGCCCAGATCAGCGGCGAATTGATCGTCGGCATCGCCGGCCCGCTCAATCCACAGCTGCACCGATTTGCCGGCCTCGGCTTGGTTGAGGACTGCCTTGATCTGGCTGGCTGTGTCGTCATCGCGGGGCTGGTCGGGGCCTGCGGTGATCGACCACGCGAACTCTCCCTGGTCGGGGCGGACAACCGTGAGCGTCACGGGGACCACGGTAGCGGCCCCAACTTCTCACGCCGGGGTCGCTACGATCCCGTCGATGGCGAAGCCGCGCACACCCAAGGGCCGGGCCCGGCGCACACACGAGCTGCTGGCCGAGGAATACCCCGAGGCGGTGTGCGAGTTGGACCACGAGAACCCGTTCCAGCTTCTGGTGGCCACCATCTTGTCGGCCCAGTGCACCGACAAGCGGGTGAACATGGTGACCCCCGACCTCTTTGCCGCCTATCCCACCCCTGAGGACTTGGCCGAAGCGCCCTTGGCCCATGTGGAGGAGCTAGTTCGGTCTACCGGGTTCTTCGCCACCAAGGCCCGCAACCTGGTGGGCATGGCCCAAGACCTGGTAGAGCACTTCGACAGCGAGGTGCCGGGCAAGATGTCCGATCTGGTGAGCCTGCCCGGGGTGGGCCGCAAGACGGCCAACGTGATTCGCAGCGTGGCCCTGGGCCTGCCCGGCTTGCCGGTGGACACTCACGTGGGCCGCATCACCGGCCTGCTGGGCATCACCGAGCACAAAGACCCGGTGAAGATCGAGATGGAGCTGAACCCCATGGTGCCCGCTGCCGAGCGGGGTGAGTTCTCCCTGCGGCTCATCCTCCACGGCCGCCGGGTGTGCATCGCCCGCCGCCCCCGCTGCCACGAGTGCGTGCTGGCCTCCTTCTGCCCTTCCGCTGGGGACTGAGCCGGCTCAGACGTCGACTTCTTCGGCCTCCTCGACCTCTTCAGGCGACGACTCCGACAGAATCGCCAGGCTGCCCCAGCACACAACCGTCTCGTCGGGGCGCACTCCGCAGGAGTGCCACATACCGGAGGAGATATTGGTGAATCGGCCCTCCGGGGCGTCGGTCTGGCCGTTGCTGTTGTCGCCCCAGCACGCAATTGACCCGTCAGGCCGCAGACCGCAAGTGTGCGAGCTGCCCGCGGTGATGGTGGTGAATCGGCCTGTGGGGGCGTTGGTTTGTCCGTTGCTGTTGTCGCCCCAGCACACCGCGGTGTCGTCGGTTGTGAGGCCGCAGGTGTGGGCGCGCCCGGCGGAGACGGCGGAGAAGTCGTCTGTGGGGGCGTTGGTTTGTCCGTTGCTGTTGTCGCCCCAGCACAGGATGGCGCCATCGGTTCGCACCCCACAAGAGTGGGCGAATCCAGCCGACACAGAGCTGTAGCGGTATCGCGGAGCCTCGGTTGCTCCATTGGCAGTGTGGCCCCAGCAGCTGATGGACCGGCTGATGCGCAATGCGCATGCGTGTCCTCCTCCCGCGGTGACGGCTCTGAAGAACCCATCGGGAGGGTCTGTCTGTCCCGCGGGGTTTAGGCCCCAGCATTGGATGGAGGTGTTGGTTTGCAACCCGCACGAATACCACGGACCGGCGGCAACCTCCGTGTATTGGCCCTCTGGGGAACTGTTCTGCTGGGAACTGCTGCCGCCCCAGCATTCGATGGTGCGGTTGACCCGCAGTGCGCAGGAGCGCAGGTAACCCCCGGAGATTTGGGCGAACTGGCCGGTGGGGGCGTTGGTTTGGCCGAAGCTGTCGTCGCCCCAGCACTCGATGGTTTTGTCGTTTCGCAGACCGCACGAGTGGTCGTTGCCCGCGGCGGTGGCAATGAACTGGCCGGTGGGTGCATCGCTTCGGCCCCTCGAGTCCCAGCCCCAGCATTCGATGGTGCTGTCGGCCCGCAATCCGCACGAGTGCGACCCCCCGGCATCGATTGCGCTGAAGCTGCCGGTGGGTGCATCGGTTTCTCCGTTGCCGTTCCAGCCCCAGCATTCGATGGTGTGGTCGGTTCGCAGCGCGCAGGCATGCAAGCCGCCGGCGGAGATTTCTGTGAACTGGCCCTCGGGGGCGTCGGCCTGGCCGCTGCTGTTGTCGCCCCAGCATTCGATGGTGCTGTCGGCCCGCAGGCCGCAGGAGAACAATCTTTCGGCGGTCACCGCGGTGAACTGGCCTTCGGGGGCGTCGGTCTGGCCGTGGCTGTTGGACCCCCAACAGGAGAGGGCCTTGTCGGTGCGGACTGCGCAGGTGTGGGTGTCGCCCACAGCCGTATCTATGTATTGGCCGTCGGGGGTGTCGAGTTGCCCGTCGCCGTTGGATCCCCAGCAAACGATGGCTTTGTCGACGCGAACCGCGCATGAATGATCTCGGCCTGCTGCCACATCGGTGTAGATCGGAACCGGAATAGCCGCTGCGGCTCGGATGGTTTCGATGGCCTGGTTGTCGAGGGTAAGGCGGCAGTCAGAGTCCTCGCTCCACCTCCACTGCACTGAAGCGAGGACTTTGGTGCCGTCAGCGGTCTTGGCCACGGGTATGGGCCCGCGTCGGTCTTCGCAGTCGGGGTCGGCTGCTTCGTCGCGGGGTGGGGTGAGGTCGGAGGCGTAGGCCCGTAGAACGTCGACCGCGTGGTCGTCGAGCACGAGATAGCAGCCGATGGAGTCGTTCCACCCCCACTCCACCTGGGCGAGCACTTCAGAGTCGTCGGCGGTCTTGACCACCGGGACGGGCTCCTGGCCGAACTGATGGTGGTCGAAGCATCGATCAGCCACCGTCTCGGCTGTGGCGAACCCCGTGTTGGCGATGCCTAGTCCGGCAGCAACGATCAGCACCGCCGCCACTGCTGTCAATGTCCCTTTTGCCGCAATCACCGATGATCAACCTTCCCAGTCGGGAGGCCATGCTAAGCGGACTTGCCGGCCAGCCAAAGATGGAAGCGCCTCGGACCACTAGGGTGTCATCTCGAATTCGCATCTCGTCTAGACGGGAGGACGGCAGCATGCAAGCAGCACGATTGGTAGAGGGCAGCCTTCAGATTCTGGATGTACCGGCGCCTGAACCGGGGTTCGAGGAAGCGCTGATCCGCATCAGCTCATCGGGGGTGTGCCACTCCGACCTGCACTTGGCCCGAGGCGACTGGATGGGGGTGTCGGGCATCGAGGTGCTGGGCCACGAGGCCATCGGCGTGGTGGAGGCGCTGGGGCCGGGTGCCGAGCGCTACAGCCAGGTGGGCGACCGGGTGATCCTCGGGCTGGGGGGAACCGGCGGCGGCTACTGGTGCGGTGCCTGCGAGTTCTGCTTGCAGGGAGAGCCCCGGCACTGTGCGCAGACCCAGGGGATCATGGGCACTTTCGCCGAGCAGTTCTGCGTATGGGCCAAGTCTTTGGTGGTGTTGCCCGATTCGGTGGGCGACGAGGAGGCCGCGTTGGCCTGCGGGGGGCTCACCGCTTACGGAGCGGTGAAGAAGCTGTTCAGCCATCAGGTGCCACCCGGGCGCTGGGTGGCCATCATCGGCGCGGCCGGCGGGCTGGGCCACTATGCGGTGCAGATCGCCAAGGCGCTGGGCTACAAGGTGGTGGGCGTCGACATCGGCGCCGACCGGCTGGGGTTCGTGGAGTCGCTCGGGGCCGACGTGGTGGTGAGCGCCGACGACGCTCTAGAGGCAGTGCCGCAGAAGATCGGACGCGGCGGGGTGGACGCCAGCATCGTGTTCTCCGCGGCGATGGCCGGCTTCACCCTCGGGTTCCGGCTGCTGCGGCCCAAAGGGCTGTTTGTGGCTGTGGGGCTGCCCCCCACCAGCGATGGCAACATCGAGCTGAACCCGTTCGAGTTCTTCATGAGGGATGCCACCCTCATCTACTCCGCAGTCGGCACCGTGCAAGACATGCGCGAGCTGGTGGACATGGCCGCCGCCGGGCAGGTCAAGACCCACGTCGGGCGCACCGGCGCCCTGTCGGAGCTCGACGACATCTTCGAAGAGCTCCAGTCGGGCAAGTACGTCGGCCGGGCGGTAATCGACGACCTGGCCAACTAGGGCCGCTTTGTCGGCGG
The DNA here is from genome assembly GCA_022827725.1 of Acidimicrobiia bacterium. GTDB lineage: Bacteria > Actinomycetota > Acidimicrobiia > Acidimicrobiales > Bin134 > Poriferisocius. The sequence goes on along the minus strand of JAJEIJ010000041.1, from coordinate 37,389 downwards.
GGTTATGAGCCCTCGGCGAGGGCGGGCATGACCTTGTTCACCACCAATTCCAGCGTCTCCCAGCCGATGGCGGGGTCGATGCCGCCGCACAGCGGGTGGAGGGTGGCGGCGCCCTTGGTGCGGACCAGCTCGACGCACTGGTCAGGGGTGAGCACCTCGAACTGGCCGGAGGCCTTGAGGCCGGCCACGTCTTCGGCGTCCACATGCCAGCCTGAGCGCTGGTCGGGGTACTGCCAACTGGCGTAGGCCGCCGCGTCGTACAGCATGTTGGGGCCGATCTTGGCCCACAGCGCGTCGGGATCCTCGGTTACCAGCACCAGCCCCGGGCCGTCGGGGGCCATGGCGAATGCCCCTTCGAATCCGATCTCGGCGGCTTCGGCGTAGTACAGGTCCACCAGTTCTTGGTCGCCGATGGGGGGCATGTAGGGCAGCCGCAGCCGGGCCGCCCGCTTGGCCGATGCCGGTACCGAGCCGCCCACCATGACGATGGGGTGGGGCTGGGTCACCGGCTTGGGGGTTACCCACACGGTGCGGCCCTCGTACTCGAACGGCTCCCCGGTCCAGGCCTGCTGCATGACCTTGATGGCTTCCTCGGTGTCGCGCCCTCGGCGGGTGCGGTCTTTGCCGAACATCTCGAACTCGAACTCCCGGTAGCCCAGCCCGGCGATGGTGATGAAGCGGCCCGGCGCCATCAGATCGATGGTGGCGATGTCCTCGGCCAGCCGCAGCGGATCGTGATAGGGCACCAAAAGGGCCGACAGCGTACACATCAGGTTGTCGGTGGCCCCCAGGATGGCGGCGGAGATGGCCAGGGGCGCCGACATGAACCCGTCCTCGGTGCCGTGGTGCTCGCTGGTGATGGCCCCGGCAAACCCTCGGGTGTCGGCCCACTTCACCATCTCCAACATGGCGCGATACTGATCGCCGTGGGTGACCTCGGTGAACGGAGGGGTCCGCAGATCAAAGCGCAGATTGAACATTTCTTCTCCCGGTGAGCTCGATTGGTATGGGTAGGTTTACAGACTTCGAGTGAGCCGGTCGAGACGACGGGTGGCGCCCCGTAAGCCTCGTTCCACCTCGTACAGTTCGAACGATACGTCCTCCCGATCGGTGCCCTCGTAGCGCCGGGCAACCTCTGTTACCCGCTCCACCAAATCCCGGATCACACTGCTCAGCGAACTGAGCTCCGCCCCATCCGCCGCCAAAGACTTGTCGTTCACAAAGAGGTTCTACCGCAAAACCAGTCGGTTGGTTTCTTTGAGGACTGGGCAAACCCTTCGTGGTTCGGACATATCGGCCTGTAGTTTTGGGGGTCGTGCTGAGCAGAGTGGACCTGCGGGGAGTGGCCGACATTGCTGGTCGCCTGCCCCGGCCTGAGCCCGTTTCTGAGGGCTCGGTGGCCTCGGTCCGCGAGATTTTGGACGCGGTGCGGGCCGACGGCGACGCTGCGCTGGCTCGCTACACCAAGCAGTTCGACGGGGCTGTGCCCTCAAGCTGGCGGGTTCCCCCCGCTGAGGTGGGCTCGGCCCCGGAACGGGTCGACCCATCGCTGCGGGCGGCTCTGGAGGCTGCGGCTGAGTCCATCGCCGAGTTCCACCAAGGTCATGTATTGCCGGAGCAGACCCACAACCGCCAGGGCATCACTATTCGGAGCTGGGACCAGCCGGTGGGCCGAGCGGGCTGCTATGTGCCTGGAGGGCGAGCGGCCTACCCGTCCACGGTGTTGATGACCGCGCTTCCGGCTCGGGCCGCTGGAGTGGACGAGGTGGTGCTATGCGTGCCCCCGGATTCGGATGGCCGGGTGGCCGATGTCACTCTGGCTGCCGCCGCTATCGCCGGGGTTGATGAGGTGTACGCAGTGGGTGGGGCGCAGGCCATCGCCGCGATGGCCTACGGCACCGAGTCGGTGGGCGCGGTGGACGTGATCGTGGGGCCGGGCAACGTGTATGTGGCCATTGCCAAACAGCTTGTGGCCGGGGTTGTCGGCGTGCCGGCCGCGTTTGCCGGACCGTCCGAGGTAGTAGTGGTGGCCGACGGAACTGTTCCGGCGGAATACGCCGCCATCGACCTCATCGTGCAGGCCGAGCACGGTCCCGACGGGTTGGCCTGGCTCGTTGCCTGGGATCCCGACGCCGCTGACGCGGTGGAGGCCGCTGTTGCCGAATTATTGGCCGTCGCCGTGCGCCGGGACGACATCGCGGCCACCTTCAGCCGCAGCGGGCACATTGTGCTGGTGGATGGCCCCGAGGCTGCCGCCGAGGTGGTCAACTTCATCGCCCCCGAGCACCTGCAAGTGATGATCGAGGCACCCGGTGCTGTAATCGACCGGGTTCAGAACGCAGGAGCCATATTCCGCGGCCCACTGGCCCCGGCGTCGATCGGCGACTATGTGGCCGGTCCCTCCCATGTGCTGCCCACCAACGGCACCGCCCGCTTCGCCGGTGCCCTCAGCGTGCGGGACTTCACCAAGCCCATGCACGAGATCTCCGTGGAAGCTGAGGGATTGGCCGCGGTCGGTCCCCATGTGGCGGCCATTGCCGATGCCGAGGGATTGGAGGCCCACGCCCAGTCGGTCCGCCTGCGCGGCATCGACGACAAGGTTCAGGAAGGAACTGACGATGAGTAGCCCCGACCGACTGGCGGTGCGAGAGAGCCTGGCCCTGATGTCGGGCTACCACTCGCCGCAGCTCGACGTGGCCGTGAGGCTCAACACCAATGAGTCGCCGGTGCCGCCTCCCGAAGGGTGGGCCGAGGCGTTGCGGGCCGCCCAGGCCGACATTGATTGGCACCGCTATCCCGACCGGGGTGCTCACGAGTTGCGGGCCGCTTTGGCCAAGCACGAGGGGGTCGCGCCCGAGCAGGTGTTTGCCGCCAACGGCTCCAACGAGGTGCTCCAGTGTCTGATGCTGGCGTTCGGGGGGCCGGGCCGGGCCGCGCTCACCTTTGAGCCCACCTATGCGCTTCACTCCCACATCTCCCGGCTGGCGGCCACCGAAGTGGTCACCGGCGAGCGCGACGAGGATTTCTCCCTGGACGCCGACTACGCCTCGGCCATGGTGGCCGAGCACCGACCGGCCGTCACCTTCCTGTGCTCGCCCAACAATCCCACCGGCATGGTGGAGCCCCCCGAGCTGGTGGAGAGGCTGCTGGCCGACGTGTCGGCGCTGCCCGGGCTGTTGTTGATGGACGAGGCCTACGGCCAGTTCGACCCCCACACCGCGGTGGATTTGGTGGATGAGAGCCGCCCGCTGGCGGTAGCCCGCACCTATTCCAAGACGTGGTCGATGGCCGCGGCCCGGCTCGGCTATCTGGTGGCCCCATCCTGGGTGGTGGCCGAGCTGGAGAAGTCGACGTTGCCATATCACCTGGACACCATGAAGCAGATCGCCGGACGACTGGCCCTCGACTACGAGGACGAGATGAACGAACGGGTGGGCATGCTGGTGGCCGAGCGGGAGCGAATCGCCGCCGGGCTCGACCAGCTTCCGGTTCGCCACTGGGAATCGGGAGCCAACTTCATATTGCTCCGCCCCGACTCTGGCGACGGCGACGCCGTTTGGCAGGGTCTCGTGGATCGGTCGGTGCTCGTGAGAAACTGTTCTTCTTGGCCCCGGCTGGCCGGCTGCCTGCGGGTTACCGTGGGAACCCCGGCCGAAAACGACGCCTTCCTGTCTGCTCTCCGTGAGGTGCTGACATGACAACCTCATCTCGAACCGCCTCTGCCTCTCGGAGCACCGCCGAGACCAGCATCGACATCGCCATCGACATCGACGGCGAGGGCCAGGGTGCCGCCACCACCGGTCTCCCGTTCTTCGACCACATGCTGAGCCAGCTCGGCCGCCACGGCGGCTTCGAGTTGCGGGTGGACGCCTCCGGCGACTTGGAGATCGACGCCCACCACACTGTGGAAGACGTGGGCATCCTGCTGGGCTCGTGCTTTGCCGAGGCGCTGGGCGACAAGGCCGGGGTCCGCCGGTTCGCGTCAATCGCTGTGCCGCTGGACGAGGCTTTGGTGGAGGCCGTGGTCGACCTGTCGGGCCGCCCGTTCCTGCACTATGACGTGAGCCCTCCGGGCCAGAAGATCTTGGGCGACCCGCCGTTCGACCCCCAGCTCTGCGAGGAGTTCTGGCGGGCGTTCGCCACTTCCGCCGCCCTGACCCTGCACATCACCATGGTGCGGGGGAAAAACACCCACCACATCATCGAGGCCAGCTTCAAGGCCGTGGCCCGGGCGCTGCGAGACGCCGTGCGGGTGGAGGGCACCGGCATCCCCTCCACCAAAGGGGTTCTGTGAGCAGAGGAGTTCGGTGACCAGGCCGCTCATCGCGGTATTGGACTACGGCATCGGCAACCTCCGCTCGGCCCAGAAGAGCCTAGAGCGCATGGGGGCCGATGCCCGGCTGACCGCGGATACCGGGCTGATCGCTGACGCGGCCGGGGTAGTGCTGCCCGGCGTGGGGGCGTTCGGACCGTGCATGGCCGCGCTGCGCGACACGGGGCTCGACGAGCAAGCCCGGGCGGCGGCCGATGGCCGGCCGTTTCTGGGCATCTGCATCGGCTTGCAGCTTCTATACGAGGGCTCCGAGGAAGCGCCGGGCGTGGCCGGGCTGGGCATTCTGCCCGGCACCGTGCAACTGCTGGCTGGGAACGTGAAGCGACCCCAGATGCAGTGGAACCGCCTGGAAGTGCGAACTCCCAGCCCCTTGCTAGAGGGACTGGACCACTCCTGGCTGTACTTTGTGCACTCCTATGCCGCGCCGATGGCCGACAACGTGGCCGCGGTGTGCGACTACGGCGGCCCGGTGGCTGCGGTGGTGGGCGACGGCAACGTGTGGGCCACCCAGTTCCACCCTGAGAAGTCGGCCCGTCCCGGTTTGCGGCTGTTGGAGAACTTCGTGAACCAGGCCCGAGCCGCGGCGGTGGGGGCCTGAGATGCAGCTCTTTCCGGCCATTGACCTGCGGGGCGGGCGCTGTGTGCGGCTCTACCAGGGGTCGTACGATGCCGAGACCGTCTACAACGACGACCCGGTGAGCCAGGCCCAACAGTTCGCCGACGCCGGCGCCTCGTGGCTGCATGTGGTGGATTTGGACGCGGCCCGCACCGGGGAGCAGGTGAACCTGCCGGTGATCGCCGCCATCGCCGACGCGGTGGATGTGTCGGTGCAGACCAGCGGCGGGGTCCGCAGCCTGGACGCGGCCGCCGCGCTGGCCGACGTGGGCGCGGCCCGAGTGGTGATCGGCACCGCCGCGGTGGAGAACCCCGAATTGGTGGAGCAGGTGGCCGCCCGCCAGCCGGTGGCCGTGGGGTTGGACGCCCGGGGCCGGGATGTGGCCACCCACGGTTGGGAGCAGGGCGGCGGGGGTGATCTGCTGGAGCTGGCGGCCCGCTTCGAGTCGTCAGGGGCCGAGGCAGTGGTGGCCACCGAGATCAGCCGGGATGGAACGCTGTCTGGGCCCGACATCGATGGTCTCGCCACGGTGCTGGCCGCTACCGGATTGGCGGTTATCGCCTCCGGCGGGGTGGCATCGCTGGACGACCTGACCGCCTTGACCGCCATCGGCGACACCCATCGGCGGCTGTCCGGGGTGATCGTGGGCCGGGCGCTGTACGAGGGATGCTTCACCGTGGAGCAGGCCGTGGAGACTCTGCGGACATGAGCACCATCGAAACCGTGTCCAGCAACGCCCGGATCATCCCCTGCCTGGACGTGGATGCCGGCCGGGTGGTGAAGGGGGTCAACTTCGTAGATCTGACCGACGCCGGCGATCCGGTGGAGCTGGCTGCCCGCTACGACCAGCAGGGGGCCGACGAGGTGGTGTTCTTGGACATCACCGCGTCGTCGGATCGGCGGGAGACCACCGTGGAGCTTGTACACCGCACCGCCGAGGAAGTGTTCATACCGTTCACCATCGGCGGGGGCATCCGCACCGTGGACGACGCCCGCCTCCTGCTGCGGGCCGGGGCCGACAAAGTGTCGGTGAACACCGCGGCGGTCAACCGCCCCGAGCTGGTGGCCGAGATCGCCGACGAGTTCGGAAGCCAGTGCGCGGTGGCATCCATCGATGCCCGCCGCACCAACGGCGGCTCTTTCCCTTTCGAGATATTCACCCACGGCGGTCGCACTCCCACCGGGATCGACGCCATCGAGTACGCCATCCGGGTGACCGAGCTGGGCGCAGGGGAGATCCTGCTCACCTCCATGGACCGCGACGGCACCCGGGACGGCTTCGATCTGGAGCTGACCCGGGCGGTGGTGGAGGTGACCAACGTGCCGGTAATCGCCAGCGGGGGAGTGGGCACCCTCGACCACCTGGTGGAAGGCGTGCTCGAAGGCCGGGCCGACGCCGTGCTGGCCGCCTCCATCTTCCACTTCGGCGAGCACACCGTGGCCGAGGCCAAGCTTCACATGGCCGCCGCCGGCATTCCCATCCGCCCCGCCGACGCCTGACCGGCAGCCGGCTCGGGACTAGAGGCTGGCCAGGAACTCGTCGATCAGGGTGTTGAGCCGGTCGGTGCGGCCGACGAGGAAGTGATCGGCGCCGCCGATGGGGTGGATCTCGGCATTGGACCAGTCGGCCACTGTGGAGCGGGCCTGATCGGGAGGGTTGAACTGGTCCCGCTCGGGCACGGCCAGCCACTTGGGCCGGGGGTCGGGGGCGGCCTTGAAGCGGTCGGCGTTGACCACCCGAAGCGGCGGGGCCACCAGGAACCAGCCGGCCAGCTCAGAGGCGTCGCAGGTCAGAGCCATGTCGGCGCCGAACGACCATCCGGCCAGCACCAGAGGGCACTGCTCACTGCCCACCGCGGCCATCGCCTCCACTGCGGCCCGCACATCGAGCTGCTCGCCCTCGCCGAAGTCGTGCTCGCCCTCGGAGCCTCCCACCCCCCGGAAGTTGAACCGCAGCACTGCACAGCCTGAGCCCACCAGGTGGGTGAACAGGGTGGAGACCACCAGCGAGTGCATGTTGCCCCCGTACTGGGGATGGGGATGGCAAATCACCACCCTGGTCCGGGGCTCATCGGGCACCGTCCACTGGGCCTCGAGGCCGAGGCCGTCTGCTGTTGTCAATGTGGTTGCAGTCGGCCCGAAGTCGTCGGTCATATACCCGTCACGGTAGCGTTGACACCCCATGGCCAAGGCAGCAAAGAGCGCGAGTGCGGTCGCGCCCGAGGACAAACTCCCCATCAAGATGCTCAACGACCGCATCTTGGTGCAGCTCGACGTCCCCGAAGGGGAGCGGCGCACCACCGGCGGCATCCTCATCCCGGCCACCGCCCAGGTGGGCAAGCGCTTGGCCTGGGCCGAGGCCATCGCGGTGGGCCCCAACGTCCGCACCGTGGAGTCGGGCGACCAGGTGCTGTTCAATCCCGAAGACCGCTACGAGGTGGAGGTGCGGGGTGCCGACTACCTCATATTGCGGGAGCGGGACATCCACGCGGTGGCCGCCCCCCGCCTCGACGAGGGCAGCACCGGCCTCTACCTCTGATTCAGCATCTCTGATTCAGGCTCGCAAATGGCTCTAATCGGGCCGGAGTCTGCTCCTACGATGGGGCTATGCCAGCAATCACGCCAATAGAAGCTGCCCCGGAAACGCTGGACCAGGTGACGTACAACAGCGACGGGCTGGTTCCGGCCATCGTGCAGGACCATGACGGGGGCCAGGTGCTGATGATGGCGTGGATGAACCGGGATTCGCTGGAGCGCACTTTGGAAACCGGGCGCACCTGGTTTTGGAGCCGATCCCGCCAGGAGTACTGGTGCAAGGGGGAGACCTCCGGCGACCGTCAATACGTGCGGGAAGCGTTCTACGACTGCGACGGCGACACCCTGCTGTTCATCGTGGAGCAGGAGGGCAGCGGCGCCTGCCACCTCGGGAAGTACTCGTGTTTCTTCCGCTCGTTCGACGAGCCATTGCCGCCGTCTTCGTGATCTGGACGGCATGACCGCGATAAGCCCCGACCGCCAAGAGTTCCACCGGCTGGCCGCCGAGTGGCCGGTGGTGCCGGTGTGGCGGGAGTTGGTGGCCGACCTCACCACCCCGGTGGCAGCATTCGTGCGCACTGTGGGCGACGAGCCCGGCTTTCTGCTGGAGTCGGTGGAGCACGGCGAGCGCTGGAGCCGGTTCTCCTTCATTGGCCGCCGCCCCCTGGGCACCTTGGTGGCCCGCGGCCGCCAGGTGACCGTTACCGGGCAATTTCCCGAGGGAACCCCGCTCGACCAGGGGATACTGGCCGCGATCGAGCACATATTGTCGCAGTGGCAGTCGCCGGTGATCGACGAGCTGCCCCCACTGCACGGCGGTCTCGTGGGCTATCTGGGCTACGACGTGGTCCGAGAAGTGGAGCATCTGCCCGATGTGCCCGCGGACGATCAGGAGCTTCCCGACGCGGTGCTGTCGGTGATCGGCGAGCTGGCGGTGTTCGACCACTGGCGCCAGCGGGTGATCCTGATTGAGAACGTGATCGTCCCTCCGGGATCTTCCCAAGCCGAGATCGACGCCGCCTATGACCGCGCCGCTTCAGCGCTCGAGCAGCTGGCCGCCGACGGGGCCCGGCCGGTGGCCGAGCCGCTGCTGGAGCCCCCTGTTGAAGAAGAGGAGCTGCCCGAGGTGGTGTCCTCCATGGGCCCGCAGAGCTTCTGCGACGCGGTGGAGGCGGCCAAGGAGCACATCCTGGCTGGCGACATATTCCAGGTGGTGCTGGCCCAGCGCTACGACTTCGACCTGGAGGCCGAGCCATTCGACGTGTATCGCTCACTGCGCCAGGTGAACCCCAGCCCCTACATGTACTTCGTGCGCCTGCCCGAAGTGTCGCTGGTGGGGTGCTCGCCGGAGCCCATGGTGCAGCTGCTCAACGGGCGGGTTATCTCCCGGCCCATCGCCGGCACCCGCCGTCGGGGCCGCACCGAGGCCGAGGAGCGCCGGATGGCCGCCGAGCTGTCCGAGCATCCCAAGGAGATTGCCGAGCACATCATGCTGCTCGACTTGGCCCGCAACGACGTGGGCCGGGTAGTTGCCTTCGGCACCGAGACAGTGGACGAGATGATGACCCTGGAGCGGTACAGCCACGTGATGCACCTCACCTCGCAGGTGTCGGGCGATCTGGCCCCGGGCCGCACCCCGGTGGACGTGCTGCGGGCCACCCTGCCCGCGGGCACGGTGTCGGGGGCGCCCAAGGTGCGGGCCATGGAGATCATCGACGACCTGGAGCCGGTGAAGCGGGGGCCCTATGCCGGTGTGGTGGGATACCTGGACTTCTCGGGGAACATCGACACCGCCATCGCCATCCGCACCATGGTGATCCAAGGCGGGCGGGCCTCGGTGCAGGCCGGAGCCGGCATCGTGGCCGACAGCGTTGCCGAACAGGAAGACCTGGAGTGCCGCAACAAAGCCCGAGCCCTGCTGTTGGCCGTGCCCGCAGCCCGGCGGATGAGCCGAAGTCGCCTGTAATGAATGGCATGGCATGATTGGCCCTGCATGATTGGCACAGTGTGAGCGATCCCATTGATCTGAGCGTTGCCATGGGGGCCTGCCCCACCGAGCGGGCGGTGCTGGCAGTGGCCGGCCCCGACGCCGAGGCGTTCTTGCAGGGCCAGCTCAGCCAAGACGTGGCCGCCTTGGCCCCCGGCCAGTGCGCTTGGTCGCTCATCCTGCAACCCCAGGGGCGCATCGACGCCCTGGTACGGGTGACCCGCCAGGCCGCCGACCGGTTCATCCTCGACACCGACGGGCCGCTGGAGCAGGTCACCGCCCGGCTCAAGCGGTTCATGCTCCGCACCGATGTGACCCTTGATCCGCTCCAATGGCAGTGCATCGCGGTGCGCGGCCCCGGCGCTGAACAGGCAGCTGTTTCCGGAGAGGTGGTCGGCCCGGTTCCCACCGGCGGGGTCGATGTGCTCGGCCCCGCGCCGACGGTGTCCAACGACGTGCCCCGAATCAGCCCTGAAGCCCTGGAGGCCCACCGGATCAGGAGCGGGTTTCCCCGCATGGGGGTGGACATCGACGAGCGCACCATCCCGGCCGAGGCGGAGGTGGTTCCCTTCACGGTGAGCTTCACCAAGGGGTGCTTCACCGGCCAGGAGCTGGTGGCCCGCATGGACTCCCGGGGCAGCACCGCGCCCCGGTACCTTCGGCTGCTGACCCTGGACCACCGGGTTGAGCTGGCCTCCGGCGACTCCGTTGCCTCCTCCGACGGTGCGGAGATCGGCACCATCACCAGCGCGGCCTGGGACGCAGTTACCGGTAGCACGGTGGCGCTGGGCTACATCAAGCGCGCCGTGGAAATGCCCGCTGAGGTTTGTGTGGCCGACTACCCGGCCCAGGCGTCAGCCGTTCCCCGTTAACAACCCCAGTATGGAGCGGGCCAGCCGGTAGTTTTGGAGCCAGTGTTCATCAAGATCTGCGGCATCACCACCGCCGACGACGCCCTGCTGGCCACCGCGCTGGGCGCCGACGCCGTGGGCTTCGTGCTGGCTCCATCGTCCCGTCAGATCGCCCCGCCCCGAGTACAGGAGATCGTGCGGCTGCTTCCCCCCGGCGTTCTCACCGTGGGCGTGTTCCGCAACGAGGCCCCTCAGCGGGTGGCGGAGATTGTCAACCGCTGCGGCCTCAAGGCGGCTCAGCTCCACGGACGAGAGAGCATCGCCGACACGCAGTTGATTCGCGAGAAGGTGCCGGCGGTGATCAAGGCGTTTCCCGGAGGCAGCGCGGCTCTGGCCATGGCCGACCGCTACGGCGCCGACATGGTGCTGGTGGACTCCGACAACCCCGGCTCCGGCCAGGTGTTCGACTGGTCGCTGGCCGAGGGTGCGCCCGGCGGGATCCGACTCATCATGGCCGGGGGGCTCACCCCGGAGAATGTGGCCATGGCCATCGCCAAGGTGCGCCCGTGGGGGGTGGACGTGTCCACTGGAGTAGAGCTCTCGCCCGGCCGCAAAGACCCGGCCCGATTACGGGCCTTCATCAACGCGGCCCGGGAGACCGAGCCGCCTCGCCCCGACCCCGCCGACCAAGAGCTCGGTGACCATGAGCCCGATGATGACGCCCCCTACAACTGGCAGGAAGAGCGGTTTCAATGATCGTGGCCGTGTCTGCCCAACGAGTTGACCGCGTGGTGCTGCGATGACCATGGCCGAGCCCGTAGGCGGGCGGTTCGGGGACTTCGGCGGGCGGTTTGTGCCGGAGACCCTGGTACCGGCCTGTGAGGAGTTGGAGGCCGCGTTCCGCTCTGCCTGGGCCGACGAGAGCTTTCGGAGCGAGCTGAACCAGTTGCTGGCCGACTACGCCGGGCGCCCGTCGCCGCTCACCGAGTGCCACCGCCTGTCCGAGGAGATGGGCCTGCGGCTGCTCCTGAAGCGAGAGGATCTCAACCACACCGGTTCCCACAAGATCAACAACGTGCTGGGCCAGGCCCTTTTGGCCGTTCGCATGGGAAAGACCCGGCTGGTGGCCGAGACCGGCGCCGGCCAGCACGGCGTGGCTACCGCCACCGCGGCCGCCCTTCTGGGGCTGGAATGCGTGGTGTACATGGGCGAGGTGGACATGGAGCGCCAAGCCCTCAACGTGTTCCGAATGCAGCTTCTGGGGGCCGAGGTCCGCTCGGCGCTGTCGGGCAGCCGGACGCTGAAGGACGCCATCAACGAGGCCATGCGCGACTGGGTGGCCACCGTGGAGAGCTCGCACTACTGCCTGGGCTCGGTGATGGGCCCGCACCCCTACCCGTGGATGGTGCGGGAGCTGCACCGGGTGATCGGCGACGAGGCCCGGGAGCAGTGCCGGGAGCTGATGGGGCGCGATCCCGATGTGGTCACCGCCTGTGTGGGCGGCGGCAGCAACGCCATCGGCATCTTCAGCGGCTTCGTGGACGGCGACGCCGCACTGGTGGGGGTGGAGCCGGCGGGCGGGGCGGCCATCGGCCGGGGGGTTCCCGGCGTGGTCCACGGCTCCAAGTCGTTTCTGATGCAGGACGAGCACGGCCAGGTGCTGGAGGCCGAGTCGATCTCCGCCGGTTTGGACTATCCCGGCATCGGCCCCGAGCACTCCCATCTGGCCGCCATCGGCCGGGCCCGCTATGAGACGGTTACCGACGACGAGGTGGTGGCCGCTTTCGAGCTGTTGTCGCGCACCGAGGGGATCATCCCCGCGCTGGAGCCGGCCCACGCCCTGGCCTGGGTGTCTCGGGCCCGCCAGGAGCTGGCCGGCCAGTCGGTGCTGTTGAACCTCAGCGGCCGGGGCGACAAAGACGTCGACCAGATGATGGGCCGGCTGGTGGCCGACGGCAGTGCCAGCGGAGACGACGGGCAATCTGAGTGAACGCTGAGCCCGGCCCGCTGGAGGCCGCACTGCGGGGCCGCCGCTCCCAGGGCGGCAAGGCGCTGGTTCCCTATCTCACCGGGGGGCTGGGCGACTGGCAGGCCGGACTGGCCGCCGCCGCCGACGCGGGCGCCGACGCGATCGAGGTGGGCATCCCGTTCTCCGATCCGGTGATGGACGGCCCGGTCATCCAGCAGGCCAACGACCGGGCGCTGGCTGGCGGGATCACACCGCTGGCGGTTTTGGACGCCCTGGGGCGACTCGACATCGGCGTCCCTCTGGCGGTGATGACCTACTACAACATCGCCTTCCGATTCGGCTTGGAGCGGTTCGCCTCGGTGCTGGCTGAGCAGGGCGTGGCCGCCGCCATCCTCCCCGACCTGCCGCTGGAGGAAGCGAGGCCGTGGACCGAGGCGGCCGACGCCGCGGGAGTGGAGACGGTGCTGTTGGCCGCGCCCACCGCCTCCGACGAGCGGCTGGGCCGGATTTGCGCTCGAACCCGGGGATTCGTCTACGGGGTGGGGCTTCTGGGAGTGACCGGGGAGCGCGACGAGCTGGCGTCGTCGGCGGTGGTTATGGCCGGGAGGCTCAAGCAGGTGACCGACGTGCCCGTTCTGGTGGGGGTGGGGGTGGGCACTCCCGAGCAGGCCCAGGAGGTGTGCCGAGTGGCCGACGGCGCGGTGGTGGGCTCGGCGGTGGTGCGCCGGATGCTGGGCGACGGCGGACCCGCCGCGGTGGGCGATCTCATCGGGCAATTCCGCCGTGCCTTGGATTGAGCCTGAGAACTTGGCATTTTTCCACTGCGGGCTGATTGACTCTGAGAACTTTGTGTCAATTTCCAACTGAATTACACTCGCGTAATTCAGCATTCAGGAGGATTCCATGAACAAGTCAGAGTTGGTCAGCGCCATCAGCGAGCGCACCGGTGAGAGCAAGAGCTCCGTGGACGCGGTGCTCAGCAGCCTGGAGACTGTCGTCACCGAGCAGGTGATCTTGGGCGACAAGGTATCGATAACCGGCTTCGTGTCCTTCGAGCAGACCTCTCGAGGCGCCCGCACCGGTCGCAACCCCCGCACTGGCGAGACCATCCAGATTGCCGCCGCCAAGGGCTGCAAGGTGAGCGCTGGCGCCCGGCTGAAGGCAGCCGTCAAGGGAACCTGATCCGATAGAGTCGATCCATGGCTGATTGGCTGTTGTCTCCCGGCGATCCAACGCCGGCGTTCGCCCTGGAGGACCAGAACGGCAACCAGGTGTCGCTGGGTGACTTTGCCGGACGGAAGCTGGCAATTTTCTTCTTTCCCAAGGCACTCACCCCCGGTTGAACGAATCAGGCAATCGGCGTGCGTGACATCGCCGCAGAACGGGGCATCGCCGCAGTGGGAATCAGCGGGGACAAGCCCGACCGCCAGAAGCGGTTCGATGAGAAGTGCGACCTCGGCTACTCACTGTTGTCGGATCCCGACCATGAGGCCGCCGAGGCCTTCGGGGTGTGGCGGGAGAAGAAGATGTACGGCAATACCTACTGGGGCATTGTCCGCTCCGCCTTCCTTGTAGATGAAGACGGCCGGATTGAGCACGCCTGGTACAAGATCAGCCCCAAGAACACCGCGATCAATCTGGCTGCGGCACTGCCTGAGGAATAGCGGAACAAGAGCAGCCTTATGAGACCTCCGGCCGAGGTTCTCCCGCACCGCCCCCCGTTCCTGTTCTTGGACGAGGTCACCTCGATGGTGGTCGGGGAGCGGGCCGAGGGCTATTGGCAGCTCACCGGCGACGAGCCGTTCTTCGCCGGCCACTTTCCCGGGCGTCCCACGCTGCCGGGAGTGCTGATGGCCGAGGCCATCGCCCAACTCGGGGCCTACATCGCCCTCTGTGACGATCGATTCGCTGGCAAGCTGCCCCTGTTCGGCGGCCTCGACAGTGCCCGTTTCCGCCGCCAGGTGGTCCCCGGTGAGCGCTTGGACCTGGAAGTGGAGATGACCCGCCTGTCGGCCCGGGCCGGCCGAGGCCAGGGGCGGGCGTCGGTTGGGGGGGAGCTGGCCTGCTCGTGCGAGCTGCTGTTCGTGGTGGTGGACGCCGGCTGATCGGCGCCGGCTGTAGGCACCGGCGGGCAGATGCCTGCTATTCGGGCGGGGGACCGATCACGATGGTCCCGTTGTGGCCGCCGAAGCCGAAGGAGTTCGACAGGGATGGCCCCGGCGTCCACGGGGCCGGATCGGGGCCCACGATTTGGATCGGGGCCATCTCCGGGTCGGGGGTCTCGTACCCGTAGGTGGGGGGGATCGTCCCGTGTTCCATGGCCAACAGCACCGCGGCCGCCTCAATGGCCCCGGCCGCTCCCAGGGCGTGACCGGTCACGCCTTTTGTGGAGGTGACCAGCGGTCCCGGCGTGCCGAACACCTTTTGGATGGCCTCGGCCTCGGCGGCATCGTTCAACGGGGTGGACGTGCCGTGGGCGTTGATGTGGACGATGTCGCTTGGTTCCAGCCCGGCGTCGGCCAAGGCCAGCTCCATGCACCGCACTGCCCCCGCGCCCCCTGGCGACGGGGCGGTGATGTGATGGGCGTCGGCGTTGCTGGCGCCCCCCAGGATCTCGCCCAGCACGGTGGCGCCTCGGCTTCGGGCCGTTTCCAGCTCCTCCAGCACCAAGACCGCCGCTCCCTCGGCTTGGATGAAGCCGTCGCGCTCCAAGTCGAACGGGCGGCTGATGTGGGATCGGGACACCGCGGTCATGTTCCAGAAGGTGGCCTCGCCGGTGATGGAGTTGGAGGCCTCGCTTCCGCCGGTGATCACCGCATCGCAGCGATTGGAGCGGATCAACATGGCCGCATTGGCAATCGACTGGGTACCCGCGGCGCAGGCGGTGACCGTGTTCTCGCACGGCCCGGAGAATCCGTAGCGCATAGAGATGGCCGCTGAAGCGGCATTGGCCATCAGCATCGGCACTAGGAACGGCGACACCCGCCGTTCGCCTTTCTCGATGCGGACCTGGATCTGATCTTCCAGCGTCCGCAGGCCTCCCACGCCCGTTCCCACCCACACGCCGGTGCGGCCGGGGTCGGCGCTGAGCTCGCCCGACTGCTCCAGCGCCTCGGCCGCCGCGGCCAGGGCCATCTGGGCGAACCGGTCGGTGCGGCGGGCCTCTTTGGGGGAGTCGAAGTGGGGGAGGGGGTCGAAGTGGTCCATCACCCGCCGCCCCTCGGCGGGGGCCTCCAGCAGCCCCTGCCAGAAGGCATCTCGGCCGAGGCCGGGCCAGGCCAAGACCCCGATGCCGGTGACTGCCACTCGGCGCAGCGCCGTCATGGGCTCGCGCTCGGGTGCCGGGGGTTGGAATTCGTCTCGTCAGATGGCGGCGAGGTCATCCCAGTTTGACGGTCACCAAGTCGAAGGCCTGGCCCACGGTCTCGATGTCCTCCAGCTCTTCCTCGTCGATGGCGATGTCGAACTCTTCTTCGAGCGCCATCACCAATTCGACCAAGTCGAGGCTGTCTGAGTCCAAGTCGTCGGCAAAGGTGGCCTCGGGAGTGACCTGATCGGCCTCCACCGACAGCACCTCCACGGTGCAGTTCTGGAAGCGGGTGAAGTTGTCGTCGCTCACGCTTGTTCTCTCCTATTCGTGGACGGGTGGTCCTTGGATGGGTTTTCCAATGCGTATCCGGGCATTCATCCTCCCATGCCCAGGCCACCGTCTACCGGAATTACCGCTCCGGTGACGTAGCCGGCGGCGTCGGAGGCCAAGAAGGAAATGGTGGCAGCAATTTCGGAGGGTTCGCCCAATCGTCCGAGGGGAACCGCGTCGATGATGGCCGAGCGGCGGTCCTCGTCGAGCTCGTTCAACATGTCGGTGCCCACCGGGCCGGGGGCCACCACGTTGACGGTGATGTTGCGGCTGGCCAGTTCCTTGGCCAGCGATCGGCTCAGCCCCACCAGGCCGGCCTTGGAGGCGGCGTAGTTGGCCTGTCCGGCCTGGCCCACGGCTCCCACCACCGAAGACACGAACACGATACGGCCCCAGCGGTTGCGCATCATCGACTTGGTGGCCCGCTTGGCCACCCGGTAGCCGGCGGTCAGGTTGGCGTCGATGACGTCGGTGAAGTCGGCCTCGCTCATGCGCATCAGCAGCTTGTCGCGGTTGATTCCGGCGTTGGACACCAGCACTTCGACCGGGCCGAGCCGGTCTTCGATCTCGGCGAAGGCGGCTTCGATCTGGTTCTCGTCGGTCACGTCGCAGCACACGCCCAACAGATCGACTTGCCCGTTGGATTGCGGGGGCTCGCTGCGGTAGGTCACCGCCACCTGATGGCCGTTTTGGGCGAACTCAGTGGCTGTCGCCAGCCCGATGCCCCGGTTCCCGCCGGTCACCAGGACAACCCTGGATGTGCTCACTGGCCCCAGCGTAGCAGCGCGGCGGCGACGCTCATACCTGCGCCGAAGCCCACCAGCAGCACCACATCACCGTCGTTTATGGCCCCCTTCGATACCGCCTCGTCCATGGCCAGCGGGATGGAGGCCGATGAGGTGTTGCCGGTGGTCTCGAGCACGGTGGCCGCCTTCTCCAGGGGGATGTCCAGGCGTTTCATGGCGCTCTCGATGATCCGGAAGTTGGCCTGGTGGGGGATCACCGCGGCCACATCCGATGCCTCCAGTCCGGCGTCGGCCAGCACTCGCTGGCTGGCTGAGACCATGACCCGCACCGCCTGGCGGAACACCTCTTTGCCGTCCATTTTGATGTAATCGCCGAAGTCGCAGATCAAGAGGTCGGCGAAGCGGCCCTCGGAGCCCATGTAGGTGCTGAGCACGCCCCGGTCGTCGCGTATGGCCGGCTCCAGCACCACCGCGCCGGCCCCGTCGCCGAACAAGATGGCGGTGGAGCGGTCGTCCCAGTCGGTGAACCGGCTGAGCGTGTCCACGCCGATTACCAGCACCCGCTCCATGCCGGCGGCGATCTGGGAATGGGCCAGGGAAACGCCGTAGGTGAAGCCCGAGCAGGCCGCGTTCAGGTCGAACGCCCCGCAGGATGCCCCCAACTCGTTTTGGATGCGGTTGGACACGGCGGGGAACACCTGGTCGGGGGTGCAGGTGGAGCAGATGATCAAGTCGAGTTCGGTGGCGTCGATCTCGGCCTGCTTGAGGGCGATCTTGGCTGCTTGGCCGCCCAGCTCAAGGCAGCTGCCTCCCACCCGGCGCTCGTGGATGCCGGTGCGCTCCACGATCCACTCGTCGCTGGTGTCGAGGGTTTGGGCCAAGTCGTGGTTGGTGACCACCTTGTGGCCCCTCGCGGTGCCCAGACCGGTGATGGCCGCCCTCGTCATCGCCCGTGTCTCCTCATTGTGTACGCAGCCAGGCGATGGGCTGGCTGGCGGTGACCCGCTCGCCGTCCACGGCCAAAAATCCCATGATCACGCCGGCCCAGGGAGTGTGGACCTCGGTGTCGCCCACATGGCCCAGCAGCTGGCCAGCGGTCACCCCGGTGCCCAGCAGGTTGTCTTCGGTGGGCTGGAAGACGCCGGCTGCGGGGCTCACCACCAGCCGCTCGGTGGCGAACAGGGCCTCGCCCTCCAGAGGGCCGGCAGCGGCTACCGGGGGCCCAGCCAGGGCTTCCAGCACCGCGTCGATGTCGTTGGGGGCGTTCACCTTGAGCGGCTGGCAGTCTTTGGCGGTGCGCTTCACCGTCCCGGTGAGCACCGCGCCCGGCCCCAGCTCCACGAACGTGGTGAAGCCGTCGTCGCACATGTTGTGGACCGACTGGCGCCAGCGCACCGGGCTGGTGAGCTGCTCGTTGAGCAGGTCGGCCCAGATGTCGGCGCCGGTGTGGGCGGCGGCGTCCACGTTGGCGTACACCGGGTGGTCGGGCACCCGGAACTCGGTCTTGCCGATCGCCTTTTGGAGCCGGTCTTTGGCCGACGCCATGAACGGGGTGTGGAAGGCGCCGCCCACCGGCAGGGCCATGACCCGCTTGGCCCCCAGGTCTTTGGCGATGGCGCCGGCTGCGTCCACCATCGAGGGGGCGCCGGCGATCACCACTTGGCCGGGGGCGTTGTAGTTGGCCACCCACACGTCGCCGTCGGCCTGCTCGCAGGCCTGCTCCACCAAGTCGTCGTCTAGGCCCATGACCGCGGCCATGGTGCCGTCTTGCTCCTCGGCGGCCACCTGCATGGCCTCGCCCCGCTCCGACACCAGGCGGACGCCGTCGAAGAAGTCCACCACACCGGCGGCCACCAGCGCGGAGTACTCGCCCAGGCTGTGGCCGGCGTGGCCGGCGGTCTCGATGCCCACCCGGGTCACTGCGTCGAGCGCGATCATCGACACCATGAACGTGGCGAGCTGGGAGTTGCGGGTGTGGCGTAGCTCGTCGTCGTCAGCGTCGAGCAGGAGTCGGGCCACATCGCGCCCCGCTGCCTCAGAGGCCTCGGCCACCAGCTCCCACGAGGGATGGTCGACCCAGGCCGAACCCATGCCGGCCTTTTGGGATCCCTGGCCGGGATAGGTGAAACAGATCATCAGGTGTCAGACCTCTCAGACGACAGTGGGGTTTCAACACTCTACGAGACGAGCCCGTCTGCCCAAGTTATCCAGCAAGCTTCCCTGCCACAGCACTGGGTAAACTGCCCTTCCCCCAGCCAGCATGCTGGCCCCCCGCCCGGGTGGTGGAATTGGTAGACGCGCCGGACTCAAAATCCGGTTCCCGCAAGGGAGTGAGGGTTCGAGTCCCTCCCCGGGCACTCCGCAAGTGCAAGCATGGGCGCCATGGAACAGGGTGACCTCGCTGATCAGCGTCGGATTCGGTTTGAGCCAGACGATAAGCCGCCGACTGCGCTGACGGCGGGGATGGGGCTCCAGTTCGCGATTCTCACCATTGCGGGCATTGTGCTCACGCCGGCAATCGTCATTCGGGCTGCGGGCGGCAGTGACTCGTATCTGACCTGGGCGGTGTTCGCGGCGGCAATTGTCAGCGGCATCAGCACAATTCTCCAGGCGGTTCGGTTTGGGCGCATCGGGGCCGGGTACGTGCTGCTCATGGGGACGTCGGGCGCGTTTATCGCCGTATGCGTGGCGGCGTTGGTACAGGGAGGCCCCGACTTGCTGGCCGTGCTCGTGGTGGCATCGTCGCTGTTCCAGTTCTTGCTAGCCGCAAGGCTCTCGCTGTTCAGACGACTGGTCACTCCCGTGGTGGCCGGCACCGTGCTGATGCTGATTGCGGTAACCGTGATGCCGCTCATATTCGACATGGTGAGCGCTTCGCCGGAAGGCAAGTCGGACTGGAGCGCGCCGACGAGCGCCTTGGTCACCATTCTGCTGGTGATCGCCATCGCGCTGAAGTCCTCCGGCAGCCTGCGCCTGTGGGCGCCGGTCATCGGAGTGGTGGCCGGCTCGATCGTGGCCGCCGCCTCTGGGCTCTACGAGTTCGATCAGGTGAGCGACGCCGCCTGGGTGGGTGTGCCCGACGGCGGATGGCCCGGCTTCGACGTATCGTTCGGCTCGGCGTTCTGGAGCCTCCTGCCCGCTTTCGTGATCGTCACGATCATCGGGGCGGTGGAGACCATCGGCGACTCCGTGGCCATCCAGCGGGTGTCGTGGCGCAAGCCGCGAGCGGTGGACTACCGCGTCGTGCAGGGAGCGGTGGCCGCCGACGGCACCGGCAACCTGCTTTCGGGGGTAGCCGGCACGGTGCCCAACACCACCTACTCGACGAGCGTCTCGATCACCGAGCTGACCGGCGTCGCCGCTCGCCGGGTGGGTGTCGCCATCGGCGTCATATTCATCATGTTGGCCTTCTTGCCCAAGTTCTTGGCGCTGGTGCTCGCCATCCCCGACGCGGTTGTGGCGGCGTATGTCACCGTGCTGATGGCGCTGCTGTTCGTGGTCGGCATGAGGATCGTCTCCGAAGAGGCTTCGGACTACCGAAAGGGCCTGATCGCGGGCATCGCCTTCTGGCTCGGCGTCGGATTCCAGAACAATCTGATCTTCCCGGAATACCTGGAGGGCTTCGCCGGCGGGCTGTTGGAGAACGGCATGACTTCAGGCGGCCTCGTGGCCATCGTGCTGACCTTGTTCACCGAAGCCACTCAATCCCGCCGCCATCGGCTGCGCACCAATCTGGCAATGCTGGAGCTTCCCCGCATCCAGGAATTCCTCAGTGGCTTTGCGAAGCGCCATGGCTGGGCGACCTCGATGTCGCAGAGGCTCGACGCAGTGGCTGAGGAGACGCTGGTCACCCTGCTCGAAGCCGAGCAGGCCGGAGACGCCCCCGATGACCGAACGCTGCGCGTCACGGCCAGCAAACAGGACGGGCGGGCAGTGCTCGAGTTTGTGGCCGCGGCCCGGGGAGAGAACATCGAGGACCGTCTGGCGGTGCTCGACGAGCCGACGGCAGACCGGCCCGTCGAGCGCGACGTGTCACTACGGCTGTTGCAGCACTACGCCACCTCAGTGCTCCACCAGCAGTACCACGAGCTCGAGATCGTCACCGTGCACGTCAACCCCACTGGCGACCCGGCGAAGTGACTCGTCAGGCAGCATTCCTCGCTTCGGCGAGCCATTGGTCGATTGCCGCCCGGTTGGCGGCGATCCAGTCGGCGGCTGCGGCTTGGACGTCGGCCTCGGTGTTGGCGCCGCTGTCGTAGGCCAGATTCTGGAGGGCGATGTCGAGCACTGGAATCTCGATCAGCTCCAGCAGCTTGGCAGCAGCGGGGTTGGCGTCCAGGAACTCGTTGTTGGCCACCACCAGGATGTCGGCGGGAACAAAGCCCATCTCACAGGGCTGGCCCGGACACTGGTCAGCGGGCAGCGCCGCGGCTCCGACCTGGGTTTCGATGGGGTTGCTCACCGATACCCAGATCACGTCGGTTCCGGGCACCAGTTCGGCGGTGAATGCCCCCGGCGTCCAGATGTACTGCAAGATCGGCTCGCCCCGGCCGTGGCGGCCCACGGTGTCGGCGAACAGGGCGGCGTGCTCGGCGGAAATCTGCTCGATGGTGTCCTCCCAGCCGTTCAGGGCGATGGTCTCGTTGATCACCACCTGGCAGCCCCAGCCGTCGTTGCAGCCCATCAGGTCGGCCTTGCCGTTGCCGTCCACATCGAACAGCGCGGCGATCTCCGGGTTGTCGCCGATGTCATCCAGCGTCGTGATCCCATGGGCGTCGGCAGAGGCGATGTCCACGATGAAGCCCTGCAATCCGCCGGCCACGATCTCTCTGCCTATCGGCTGCACGCTGTCGTCCGCGCCGGCTTCTTCGATGAGCGGGGTGTGATTCGGGAACCAGCCGTGCACCCAGAAGTCGTACTCGCCCTCGCCCAACGCCGGATAGAACGTCGCCGGGGACAACTCCGCCTCCGCCGGGTCGTTCACGGTGTAGCCGAGTTCCTGTAGCAGAGCCCGGAAGATGGCCGCTTGCATGTAGCCCGTCGACCAATTCGCTCGAGCCATCGACACCGTCACACCCTCGCCCGGCAGAGCCGACTCGCCGCCGTCATCGTCGTTGCCGCAGGCGGCAGCGAGGAGTCCGAGAGCAAGAAATATGGCAAGAACAGACTTCCAAAT
This sequence comes from Acidimicrobiia bacterium, assembly GCA_022827725.1. Taxonomy (GTDB): domain Bacteria; phylum Actinomycetota; class Acidimicrobiia; order Acidimicrobiales; family Bin134; genus Poriferisocius. The sequence goes on along the minus strand of JAJEIJ010000041.1, from coordinate 15,536 downwards.
GTGTGACCTTCGCATTGGACCCCCTCGAGTTGGCTATGGCGACCAGATGATCTTCAGTTGCCGTCTTCGGCCACCCTATCCTGACTCCTTGCGGGGGTCCGCAAAATGAGCTGGCAAGTCCCAGCTCGCCACAACTCGGCCGTTGATAGGAGCATCTGAATGGCACAGCACAGCACGGATGCAGGGGTTGTGGCGGAGACAACCCACGGGCCGGTACGAAGTTCGGTGGTTGACACCCCTCGTGGGCCGGTTCGCCAGTACCTGGGGATTCCGTATGGGAAGCCGCCGGTGGGGGAGCGCCGGTTCTGCGCGCCTGAGGCGGCAGAGCTGTGGGATGAGGTGCTCGAAGCGAGTGCTTTCGGGCCCGATCCCGTCCAGGCGGTTGACGGCCCCTACACCGGGGTGATTCCGGGGGCGGATGCGACTTCGGTTTCGGAGGACTGCTTGACCCTGAATGTGTGGGCGCCGGCCGGGGCGGATGCTGATCTGCCGGTTTTGGTCTGGGTGTATGGCGGGGCGTTCCTCACCGGCGGAGGCTCGTTCCCGCTCTACCACGGAGCGAGGCTGGCGGCTGAGCAACAGGTGGTGGTGGCCTCGGTGAACTATCGGGTGGGGGCCCTCGGATTCATGGACCTGCGCCAGGTACCGGGTGGCGAGGGAACCACGGCCAACTGCGGTCTACATGACGTGCGGCTCGGCCTCGAATGGGTGGCGGCCAATGCGGCTTGTTTCGGCGGCGATCCGGCGACGCTGACCGCGTTCGGCGAGTCGGCGGGGGCGGGATCGATCTTGCATCTGCTGGGCAGTCCGGGCATCTCGGCGGTGCTGCGACGGGCCATCATGCAGAGCCCCGGCGTCGACATGACCCAATCGCCCGACGTGGCCGACACAGTGGCCCGCGCCTTCATGAGACATGCCGGGGTGGGCGACGTCGCCGGACTCCGGGAGATGGAGACAGAGGCAATTTTCGAGGCCCAACTCCCGACGGTCATGGACATGTTTGCCACTGCGGGGGCCATGCCGTTCCACCCCGTAATCGACGGATCGCTCATCCCAGCAAAGCCGGCAGAGCTGTTCCAAGCGGGAACAGCGACCGACGTCGATGTGCTGATCGGCGCCACTGCCCATGAACTGCGCCTTTTCCACCAGGAACTGCCCGAAGAGAACTCCGAGCAGATACTCCATCACACGGTTAGCGGCCACATCTCCGACAGGACCGGCGCCGAGCCTTCTCCCGGCGATGTGGAAGCAGTGGTGGGGGACTATCGCCAAGCTGCTGAGGGCACCGACTGGACCTCCGACTCCGACATCCTGACCGCCATTAACACCGATGTTTCCATGAGGGAGCCGATCGAGCGCATCGCCGACTTTCGGGCCGCGGCTGGGGCGAGCACCTACCTCTACGACTTCCGCTGGTGCTCCCTGGCCGATCCGGACAAAGGGGCCTTCCATGCCATCGACCTGCCCTTCGCTTTCGACAGCTTCCACGTGGACGGCTGGCGCGAGTTCATCGGCGCCGACAACGCCGCCGAAGCGCTGGGCCGAGGCATGCGATCGGCATGGGCTGCCTTCGCCCGCACTGGAGACCCTTCAACCGCCGAGCTCGGCCCCTGGCCCCGCTACGACCTCAACCAGCGCATGGCCATGATTCTCGACGCCACCCCAACTCTGGCTTCCGACCCCCTCCAAAGGGAACGGCTTATGTGGCGACCTACGGGCCGGGGGGACTCTCAGTAGATCTCGGGGACGAAGGTCTGGTCTGACATGGGAGGGCGCACGTAGCCGGTTCTGTCTTGGCGCTCGGGGAGCTCGACTTCCTCCCAGGGCACTTCCTCGTAGGGGATCATCGACAACAGGTGTGAGATGCAGTTCAGCCGGGCTGCCTTCTTGGAGTCGGCGTTGACCACATACCAGGGGGCCTGCTTGATGTCGGTGTGGGCGAACAGGGTGTCTTTGGCCTTGGAGAACTCCACCCACCGGGTTCGGCCCTCGATGTCGATCGGTGAGAGCTTCCAGCGCCGCATCGGGTCGTTGATCCGGTTGTGGAACCGGCGCTCCTGCTCCTCGTCGCTCACCGAGAACCAGTACTTGATCAAGATGATCCCCGACCGCACCAGCATCCGCTCGAACTCGGGACACGATCGCAGGAACTCGCGATATTCCTCCTCGGTGCAGAACCCCATCACCGGCTCCACCACTCCCCGGTTGTACCAACTGCGGTCGAACAGGATCATCTCCCCGGCGGCGGGCAGCTCGGCCACATAGCGCTGGAACCACCACTGGGTTTTCTCCCGGTCGCTGGGGGTGCCCAGCGCCACCACCCGAACCACCCGGGGGTTGGTGCGCTCGGCGATCCGCTTGATCACCCCGCCCTTGCCGGCCGCGTCGCGCCCCTCGAAGATCACCACCACCTTGAGCCCTTTGTGGCGGATCCAGCGCTGAAGCCGCACCAACTCCTCCTGGAGTCGAGACAGTTCCTGCTCGTAGTCCTTCTTCTTGATCCTCGGGCGCGGTTCGGGCCGTGGGGCATCCGCTCCGGCGATTCCCAGAACATCGTGCTCAGGTTCTGGACTCATGTCTTGAGGGTAGTTCCAGCACTTTTTTCCGACAATAGGGTCAATTGGTCGGGTTCGAGCCGCAGCGGGGGACCCGACCAGTAATTCGTGCCACGGGGTCATATGATCCGGTTTGCGGGTGGGTCCGTCGGGGGCATCAAGAGTCTTCGGAGGATCGCAAACCTTGAATTACTACGTGATAGCCGCCGGCATCGTGGTCGGGGCGGCGATGGGTGCAGCTTCGGTCTCTTGGATACACCGGGGGGTTGGAACCGGCTGGATTGTCCTGGGCGTGGCGGGCGTTGGGGTTGGCAGCACCATGGTCTTTGCCGCGGTGGCTTTGCTCTTCACCGGACCAGACCACTTCATGGTCGTCCATGTCGCATATCTGGTCTGCGTTGTCGGCCTCCCGCTGGCCGGGGCGATTGTGTTGGCGTTTGGCCGCCCCTGCCCCCTGATCATCACCACCCTCTGCCTCGTCTCGTTCACGGCGATTCCGGTTGGCGTCTACGCCACCCACATCGAACCGTTCTGGCTGCGGGTAGATGTAGCGACGCTGGCCGTTGAAGGCATCGGCGAGGACATCCGTATCGGTGTGATCGCAGATCTTCAGACCACCTCCATCGGCAACTACGAGAATGAGGCAATCGACCGCTTGATCTCCTTCGAGCCCGACATTGTGGTGTTCCCCGGAGATTTGCATCAGATCGAAGCGGGCCAGTTCGACGAGCGAGCACCGCAATTCACACAGCTCATTCAACGGCTCGTCGACGCAGTGCCTGTTGTCTACTTGGTCAACGGGCACTCCGACACCGTTGCTGAACTTCACCAGGTCACCCGCGGGACGGGGGCCAAGGTGCTCGACAATGAGATCGCCACGTTGGAGATGAAAGGCAATGCCATCCATATCGCGGGAGTGTCGCTGCTCGGACGCGATTATGAGCTGGCCGCAAAACTGGCTGTTGACCGGCTTGCCAATGACGACCTACCTGGCGTGCGGATCCTGCTGGCCCACGAACCAGACGCAATCAAGTTGCTGGAGGGAAACACCGTGGACCTGCTCGTCTCGGGCCATACTCACGGCGGGCAGGTTGCGATCCCGTTCTTCGGCCCTCCCATTACCGCGTCCAACGTGCCGAGACACATCGCGGCCGGGGGCTTGCACGAGCTTCACGGCATCCCGACCTATGTGTCCACCGGAGTAGGGCGCGAGCGGGGCAATGCCCCTCAACTCCGCTTCGGCGTCCGCCCGTCGATCGGCATCATCGACCTGGTGGCCGAGGGCGAAATCAGTCTCGAAACCGGCTAGCGGAGGCTCTCCAGGTCGGCGACGTTCATCACTCGGAGGGTGGGGGGGATGTCTTCGACCACTTGGTTGTAGCGCATGCCCATGGTGCCGTGGCTTCGGTAGGCGGTGTGGATCCAGTTGGCGAAGCCGGGGTCTTCGTCGGCCACGATGATGCGGGCCGTGCCGTCGGGCTCGTACACCGCGGTGTGCTTGTTGACGGTTACTTGGAGCCAGTCGTAGTCGAGCGACTCCTCCCAGATGTTGTTGAGCTGGAAGTTCCAGTAGTACACGTCAATTGGAGGAACGTCGATCACCAGGGCCTGGCCGGGCTCGAGCACCCAATAGCCGTGGCGGAACTTCTGGGTGGGGTCGCCCCAACCACCGGGCTTGTCGTGGGTGGGAAGGAACTCAAGCGTGTTGGGCCGCTCTTGGAACATGTCCAGCCATTCGACAAACCGCCGCGCGATGCCGTGAACCCCCAGCGCGGCCCGGGCGAGGCCATGAGTCAGCCGTTGGGCGCTCAGCGGGGGAGGAAGCTCGCCGGGCCCGTTGAGACACTCGATCTGGAGCTCGGAGGGCCGCTCGGCGGAGCGGTCTAGGTAGAAGTTGCGAATGGCGATCTGATTGGTTTCCGGCCCCGTCTGGAGCCACCGCTGCCCGGGTTCCAATTCCGGTTCGCTCGCGCTGGCGATCACGTCCACCTGCTCGCCCGGTTGGGGATCGTTGAAAGCCAGGGCGCCCTGCCGGCCGGGGGGCGCACCTCCCATCCCGAAGCTGCCGGAGAGTGCGTTCAAGCTCAGATAATTCACCGTGCCCCGCGGCCCGCGGATGCGGTAGTCGTAGGCACCGCTGATGGGGACGCCCTGGTAGAGGGCATCGGGGTTGTCGCATCCGATCTTCACGTTGTGGGCGATGGGCAAGATCTGGGTGTGGGCGGGGCCGTGGTTTTCAAGGCGCCCGAGTTCTCCTCGGGTCAGACGGCTCAGATAGCGGAAACCCTCAAGCCGGTCGAGGTCGTCGGTGCTGTTGTCGAGGATGATCTGGCCGGCCTCTTTCAAGTTGTCGCAGAAGTCGGCCCAGACCTTTCCATTGACTGCGTTCTCCTGGATCTCATCACTCATCGGTGTTCGCCTCCTGCCATCGTTGTGTGCCAAAAGGCTAGTGGTGCTCCTGGTTTTGGCTTCTAGCCGAAGCAGTGTGCAGCTGTGGCGGGTGGGTAGCATCGGCTCGTGGTCCAGAGCAGGGCAGAACGGCGGTTGGCTGAATTGACCGACCGGTTGAAGCGGCTGCGAGCCGACCTGGAAGTGGCCGAGGAGCAGTACCTGCACTTCGAGGACCTGGCTGAAGATGCCCGACTGCGGGCCCTGGTATCGGAGACCCCCGCCGCTGAGCGCCAACACCGCGACGCTGCCCGCCAGGCCGAGACCATGGCCCGGCATCGGGCCCGGCTCCGGGAGGAGATCGGCAGTTTGGAGGAGCAGCAAGACGATCTGCTGGACAGGTTCTATTCCGATGTCTGACCCGTCGGCCCCGCCCGACTCCACCTCGGCGGCCGATCCGTCGGCCCAGCCCGACTCCTCGCAATCCCCCGATCCGGTGCGAATCGTGTTGGCCGAAGACGAGGCCATCATCCGCCTCGACTTGCGGGAGACCCTGGAGGAGGAGGGTTACGTGGTGGTGGGCGAGACCAGCCGGGGCGACCAGGTGCTCGACTTAGTGCGGGAGAAGCGCCCCGACGTGGCCATTCTCGATGTGAAGATGCCGGGGACCGACGGGATCACCGCCGCCGGTCAGATCCGCGACGAGCGGCTGTGCGCGGTGCTGCTGCTTACCGCCTTCAGCCAGCGGGACCTGATTGCCCGAGCCGCCGACGCCGGCGCGCTGGCCTATCTGGTGAAGCCCTTCGAGCGGGCCGAGCTGGTGCCCGCGGTGGAGGTGGCCCTAGTGCGGTTCCGAGAGCTGGTGGCGCTCAACCACCAGGTGGAACGGGCCGAGGCCCGATTGGAAGCCCGCAAGGCCATCGACCGGGCCAAGGGGCGGCTCATGGACGTGGTCGCCATGTCGGAGTCCGACGCCTACAGCCACATCCAGCACCAGGCCATGAGCGAGCGCCGTCCCATGGCCGAGGTGGCCGCCGAGATCGTCGAGATGGGCGACGACCAGCTGAAAGCCTTGAGCGGGGTCCGCGCCGATGGCTGAGGGGGGCGCTGCGGGCCAAGACCCGGGCACCGTCATGCTGGTGGACGGGAACTCCCTGGTCTATCGAGCTTTTTTCGCCGTGCCCGAGGACATGACCACCGCCAGCGGACAGGTGACCAACGCGGTGTACGGCTTCACCAGGATGCTGCTGACCCTGCTGCGCGACCACGGTCCCGACCGGGTAGGGGTGGCCTTCGACCGGCGCGAGCCGACCTTCCGCCACGAGCGGGAGTCCAGCTACAAGGCCAACCGCGAGGAGACTCCCGAAGCGCTGCGCCAGCAGATGGGCATTGTCCGCCAGCTGGTGGACACGCTGGGGATCGCCGCGGTGGACCACGTCGGAGTGGAGGCCGACGATGTGATCGCCACGCTGGCCACTCAGGCCCGCGACCGGGGCGAGAACGTGATCGTGGTCACCGGCGACCGGGATGCCTACCAACTGGTGGAAGACCCCCACGTTCGGGTGCTCTACAACAAGCGGGGGGTGTCCGACTACGCCCTCTACGACGAGGCCGGCATTGAGGAGCGCACCGGGGTGAAGCCGTCGGACTACGTGGCCTACGCCGCCCTGCGAGGCGACCCCTCTGACAACCTGCCCGGTGTGAACGGGGTGGGGGAGAAGACCGCGGCCAAGCTCATCAACGCCTACGGCTCCATCGACGAGCTGTATAAGCACGTGGCCGACCAGACCCCGAAGCTCCAGGAGAACCTGGACGAGGCCCAAGACCGGGTGAAGCTCAATTTGGAGCTGATGGAGCTGTTGCGAGACGTCCCCCTCGATCTGGGCGTGGACGATCTGGGCTTGGCCCCGCCCAAGACCGCCGAGATCGAGGAGCTGTTCGACTTCTTGGAGTTCAGGAGCCTCCGCGACTTCGTGGCCGAGGTGCTGGATGTGGATCTGGGCGGCGACGGCGACGCTGGTGGGGCATTGGAGGCCGCGGTGGAGACCATCTCGACCGCAGATTCCGCCGTCGAAGCGCTGAATCGGCTGGCCGATAGCGGCGAGCCGGTGGCCCTGGCCGCAGGCTGGGGTGACCCTTTCGACCGGAGCCAACCCCATCGACGCCGGCTGCTGGGCCTGGCCCTGGTGGCCGACCGCGACGCTGGCCAAACCGTGTGGCTGCCCTCCGAGCTGTTGGAATTCTCGGGCCACGACGCCCTGGCCGCATTCTTCAGCGCTGGCACCCCCTTCATGGGCCACGACATCAAGCCGTTTGTCTTGTGGCTTCTCTCACAGGGCATCGACGCCGCCGGGCTTACCCTGGACGCCAAGATTGCTGCCTACCTCCTGGACCCGGCCAGCGGGCGATTCGGGCTCGACGATCTAATGCGGTCGCACACGACGATGGAGTTGCCGGGGATCGATCAGCCCGACGAGGGCCGGCTGTTCGATGACGATTCCGGCGATTCGGTGGCGCCGGCGATGCAGGCCGGCCTTCAGGCCCTGGCCGTGTCCCATCTGGCTGCTCCACTCCTGGACGCCTTGGACGCCCAAGGCCTGAGAGGCCTCAACGATGACATGGAGGTGCCCCTGGTTCGGGTGCTGGCCCGCATGGAGCACATGGGCATCGGGGTGGACGTGGAGGGGTTGACCGGCTTGCGCGACCGGCTGGTGGCCGACGCCGAGCGGCTTCGGGCGCTGGTGATCGATGCCGCGGACGAGGGGAGCTTCAACGTGAACTCCTCCAAGCAGGTGGGCGAGCTGCTGTTCGACAAGCTGGGCCTTCCCCCTCAGAAGAAGACCAAGACCGGGGCCTACTCCACCGACGCCGGCACCCTGGAGAAGCTGCGGGGCGAGCATCCGGTGGTGGATGCGCTGCTGGACTACCGGGAGGTGGAGAAGCTGCGCTCCACCTACGGGGAGGGCCTGGTGGCCGCCGTGGGGCTCGAGCCCGACAACCGCATCCGGGCCACGTTCAACCAGACGGTGGCCCGCACCGGGCGGCTCAGCTCTGATGCGCCGAACCTGCACAACATCCCGGTGCGCACCGAGACCGGGCGGGTGTTCCGGGAGGTGTTCGTGGCTGCCGAGGGCTGCGAGCTGCTGGTGGCCGACTACAACCAGATCGAGCTGCGCTGCATTGCCCACCTGGCCGAGGATCCCGGGCTGATCCACGCGTTCGAGTCGGGCCAGGACGTCCACACCTCCGTGGCCGCCCAGGTGTTCGGCATTGATCCCGGCGCGGTGGGGATCGAGGAGCGGTCCACCGCCAAGATGGTTTCCTACGGTCTGGCTTACGGCATGGAGGCCTACGGCTTGGGATCTCGGCTGAACATCCCCACCGGAGAGGCCGCAGTGATCCTCGACGCCTACTTCGGGGCCTTCCCCGCGCTGCGGGAGTACATGGATCGAGCGGTGGCCGAGGCCCGGTCCCGGGGCTACACCGAGACCCTGTTCGGGCGGCGGCTTCGGATTCCCGAGATCAACTCCTCCAATTTCCGGCTTCGCCAAGCGGCCGAGCGCCAGGCCATGAATGCCGGCATCCAGGGCTTGGCCGCCGACATCTTCAAGGTGGCCCTGGTGAGGCTCGACCACGCGCTCCAAGACCGGGGTTTCGCCAGCCGCATCATCCTCCAAGTACACGACGAGGTGATTCTGGAGGTTCCCGAGGGCGAGCACGACGGCGTGGCCGAGCTCACCGTGGCAACCATGGCCGAGGCCTACAACCTGAGGGTTCCCCTCGAAGTACACCTCTCCTCGGGGCACACCTGGGCCGACGCCAAGTAGCCCAGTTCAAAGCGTGCTGTTAGCATCATCGGGCCGGTTCAGGCTGCTGTGCCGCGCCCATTGTCCTATCCACTTCCTCCTGTGAGGCTCAACTCAACGTGTCCGACCTCGATACCGCCCCATCCCCCCAACCCGCACCGCCAGCCGCCACGGCTGTGATCGACGCCCCCGACGGTGTGGGAACTTTTGACGCTGAGGGGAACTACATCCCTCGTCAGATCACCGACCAGGACATCGAAGACCAGTTCTTGGACGACGCATACACCGCCACCATGGTCCAGGTGGAAGACGGCCAGATCGTGTCCGGCAAGGTGGTGAAGGTTGACCGCGACGAGGTGCTGCTGGACATCGGCTACAAGTCGGAGGGGATCATCCCCACCCGGGAGCTGTCCATCCGCAACGTGGTGGACCCCGGCGAGATCGTCACCCTCGGCGAGGAGATCGAGGCCCTGGTGCTCCAAAAGGAGGACAAGGACGGCCACCTGATCCTCTCCAAGAAGCGGGCCCAATACGAGCGGGCATGGGGCAACATCGAAGAGGTCAAGGAGAAGGAAGGCACCGTCTCGGGCCCCGTGATCGAAGTGGTCAAGGGCGGCCTGATCGTGGACATCGGTCTGCGGGGCTTTCTGCCTGCCTCGCTGGTGGAGCTGCGCCGGGTGCGCGACCTCCAGCCCTATATCGGCCAGACACTGGAGGCCAAGATCATCGAGCTGGACAAGAACCGCAACAACGTGGTGCTGTCCCGCCGGGCGTGGCTGGAGGAGACCGAGAAGGAACAGCGCGAGGCCTTCCTGGACAACCTCAAGCCAGGCGAGCGCCGCAGCGGCGTGGTGTCGTCGGTGGTGAACTTCGGCGCATTCGTGGATTTGGGCGGCATGGACGGCCTGGTGCACGTGTCCGAGCTGTCGTGGAAGCACGTCGACCACCCCAGCGCCGTGGTGCAGGTGGGCGACGAGATCGAGGTGCAGGTGCTGGAAGTGGACCTCGACCGGGAGCGCATCAGCCTGTCGCTGAAGGCCACCCAGCAGGACCCCTGGCAGGAGTTCGCCACCAGCCACCAAGTGGGAGAGCTGGTGTACGGCCGGGTTACCAAGCTGGTGCCGTTCGGGGCCTTTGTGCAGGTGGGCGAGAGCATCGAGGGCCTGGTGCACATCTCGGAGATCTCCTCCCACCACATCGACCTGCCTGAGCAGGTGGTGACCCCCGGCGAGGAGCTGTGGGTGAAGATCATCGACCTCGACATCAACCGCCGCCGCATCAGCCTGTCGATCAAGCAGGCCGCCGAGGGCGGCGTGGTGGCCGCCGAGTTCCAGGAGCACTTCGGCGAGCACGCCTACGACGCCGAGGGCAACTACATCGGCGCGGTCAATGAGGACGTGGCCGCCGACCAAGACGAGGCTTGGGCCCAGTACTACTCCGAGACCGGCGAAGGCCAAGAAGCCGCCCCCGCCGAGGGCGAGGCCGTCGAAGCAGCTCCCCCCGAATTCGAGGCTGTCGAGGCAGCTCCCCCCGAATTCGGGACCGCCGAAGACGGCTCAGAGGTCCTCGAAGCCACCCACGAAGAGGCAGTCGAGCAGGTCTAACCCGTGTCGGTGTCTTACGACCCTGACCGCGCGGGAGTTCGCCGAGCTGTGGGTGACGACGGCAGTGCCCGCCGTCGATGAGGGCTGACCTCAGACCATTTCGCTCCCGACAAGCCTTGAGCTGTTCAGATATTTGAGGCTGGATGGATCTCCAGGTCGGTGTGACGAGCAAGTGCCGCAAAATCCCGGTCGCAGCACAGCAGGGGAAGGTCCGCCTTGATCGCCAGTGCGGCGATCAGGCAATCGGTGATTTTGCGAACGGTCTCTCCGCTACGTCGGCATGTTCGATAAAGCAAGGCAGCATGGTCGTAGTCGGCGGGTTCTGTCGGGACCACGGTGGCCCGGGCGAGCATGCCGCGCAACATCGCCAGATGGTGTTCGTCGCGGGTGCCGGCCAGCACCTCCATGCTGATTGCGTCACAGATGGCAGCGTCAGTTTCCAGCGCGGCGGCAACGGTATCGGCAGGTTCGCCGGGGGTATCCCGCAAGAACTCGACCCATGCAGACGTATCGATCAGGATCATGGAATCCGGCTGGCGCGCATCTCCTCCAGATCGCCGTCCCACCCGCTGCCGCGCAACGAGAGCGCCTCATCGAGATCAAGAGGCTCCGCGGCCAGTCGACGAAGCGCCAGGTTGACGGCCTCTCGCTTGGTTTTCAGCCCGTAGCGAGCCATGACGGCGGTACAGGCCTTGGCGTCGATCTCTATGTTGGTACGTGCCATACACCAAGCATACACCTCTTGGACTGCACCGATGATGCCGACACAGCAACAGATGCGATGGTGGGATCGGTAGCATCGATTCGGTGAGCAGTTCGGGGGATGCGGCCTTTCGGATGGTGTCGTCGTTCGAGCCAGCGGGGGATCAGCCCAAGGCCATCGCTGCGCTTTCAGAGGGGTTGGAGCGGGGCGACCGGTTCCAGACGCTGCTGGGCATCACTGGGTCGGGCAAAAGCGCCACGGTGGCGTGGACCATCGAGCAGGTGCAGCGGCCCACCTTGGTGCTGGCCCCCAATAAATCTCTGGCCGCCCAGTTGGCCAACGAGATGCGGGAGTTCTTCCCCGACAACCGGGTGGAGTATTTCGTGTCGTACTACGACTACTACCAGCCCGAGGCCTACATGCCGGCCTCCGACACCTACATCGAGAAGGACTCCTCGGTCAACGACGAGATCGACCGGCTGCGCCACTCCACCACTGAAGCGCTGTTGACCCGCAGCGACGTGATCGTGGTGGCATCGGTGTCGTGCATCTACGGGCTGGGCGGCCCCGACGAGTACAAGAACCTGCTGTGCATCGCCAAAACGGGCCAGAGCTACGACCAGCGCGACCTGCTGCGGCGGCTGGTGGACATGCAGTACGAGCGCAACGACACCAACCTGGTGCGGGGCCGGTTCCGGGTAAGGGGCGACGTCATCGAAGTCCACCCGGCCTACGAGGAGTATGTGGTTCGCATCCAATTGTTCGGCGACGAGGTGGAGCAGATCACCACCATCGACCCGGTGACCGGGGAGCGGCTCCACACGCTGAGCGAGGTGGTGGTGTTCCCAGCCACCCACTATGTGGCTGGCGACGAGCGGATGCGCCAGGCCATCGAGGGCATCGAGGCTGAGCTCCAAGAGCGGTTGGCCTATTTCGAGAAGGAGGGGAAGCTGCTGGAGGCCCAGCGGCTGCGGATGCGCACCACCTACGACCTGGAGATGATGCAGGAGATCGGTTTCTGCAACGGCATCGAGAACTACTCCCGCCACATCGACGGCCGGGCCCCCGGCGAGCGGCCCTATACCCTGCTGGACTACTTCCCCGACGATTTCATCACCGTGATCGACGAGTCCCACGTGGCTGTGCCCCAGCTTCACGGCCAGTTTGAGGGCGACCGCAGTCGCAAGAACACGCTGGTGGACCACGGCTTCCGGTTGCCCTCAGCGGTGGACAACCGCCCGCTGCGGTTCGAGGAGGTCATGGAGCGGGTGGGCCAAGTGGTGTTTCTATCGGCCACCCCCAGCGACTACGAGATCAACGTCTCCGATCAGGTCGTAGAGCAGATTGTGCGTCCTACCGGGCTGGTCGACCCCGAAGTGCAGGTACGCCCCACCAAGGGGCAGATCGACGACTTGATGAAGCTCATCGAGGACCGCACCGAAGCCAGCCAGCGGGTGCTGGTGACCACCCTGACAAAGAAGATGGCCGAGGACCTGACCGAGTACCTATTAGAGCTGGGGGTGCGGGTTCGCTATCTGCACAGTGAGGTGGACACCATCGAGCGGATCGAGATCTTGCGCGACCTGCGGCTTGGGGAGTTCGACGTGCTGGTGGGAATCAACCTGCTGCGGGAGGGCCTGGATCTGCCCGAGGTGTCGCTGGTGGCCATCCTCGATGCCGACAAGGAGGGTTTTCTGCGCAGCGAGACCTCGCTGATCCAGACCATCGGCCGGGCAGCCCGCAATGTGGACGGCCAGGTGATCATGTACGCCGACATGGTGACCGATTCCATGAGGCGGGCGATCTCAGAAACCCACCGGCGGCGGGGATTGCAACAGGCGTTCAACGAGCAGCACGGCATCAACCCCCAGACCATCCGCAAGGCGGTCAGCGACATCCTGGCTGAGCTGCGCCCGGCCGAAGACGGGGTGCCCATCCCTGGCGGGGCCCAGCGCTCCCGCTCAATGGATCAGTCTCGCCGCCCCCCCGAGGTGATCGACTTGGACACCGGTGGCATCGAGCGCCTCATCCACACCCTCACCGAGGAGATGAACGACGCCGCCGCCGAGCTGAAATTCGAGTACGCCGCTCGCCTGCGAGACGAGATCAAAGACTTGCAGCGCGACCTGCGGGCGATGGTCTAGGAGCTGCCTTCGTCAGAGCTCCCGGCCTACTCGGGCGCCGGCGTGGATGGCGGCCATGATGCTGTTGGTGCCGTTGACGTCGCCCACCAGGTGCATGTTGAAGCGGGGTGTGCCGGATCGCTCTTTCATTTCGGAGCGCAGGTGATCGGCCAGCTCGTTGTTGCAGTCGTGGTAGCTCACGATCACCACGGTGTCGGCGTCAAAGCTCCGTTCGGTGTAGGTGCCCAGGTCGCGGGCGACAACAGCGTCGGAGGTGATCTCACGGAGCGCCACTGCGGGGGTGAAGGAGAACGGTCCGCTGAACAGCCGCTCTCGGCTGGCCTCCACGGTGGCGGCCGGGTACAGGATGGTGGCCCCCAGCTGCTCGTGGCGGCTGAGAAAGGTGACCCCGGCGCCCGCGGCCATCAGGGCATCGCACACCGATATGGCCTCGAACGTGCCGGTGTCGTCGTACACCACTGCCCTTTGGCCGATATCAGCTCGGCCGCCGAAGCCCAGCACTTCCCAACTTGTGTAAACGTGGGGCAGGTCGGCGCCGGGGACCGATGTTGATGGCGCGGAGATCTGGAAGCCCCGGCGGGGGGTGGTGCCGGTGGCAATAAGCAGCTCATCGGGCCGCTCCTCGGCCACCACGTCGGGGTCGACGGGGGAGCGGAGCTTCACGGTCACGCCGAGGCGGTCGAGTTCGTCGGCCAAGAAGGCGGTGATCGCCCCTAGGTCGGACCGGGGTGGGGCTGAGGCCGCCATGCGCACTTGGCCGCCCAGTTCGCCGGTCATCTCGTAGAGGATCACCTCGTGGCCTCGCAGGGCCGCAGTGCGGGCCGCCTCGAGACCGGCGGGCCCGCCCCCGGCCACGAGCACCCGCTTGGGCTCGGCCACCCGGTCGAGCGGCTCGAATGGCACCTTGGTCTCCTGTCCGGCCGCGGTGTTGACCACGCAGCGCATCTTTCCGGCCACCATGAAGCGGGCCACACAGCCCACCGAGGTGCCGATGCAGGGGCGGATCTCGCTTTCCCGGCCATCGCGGGCCTTGGCCACCAGCTCCGGGTCGGCGATCATCCCCCGCACGATGGACACCAGATCGGCCACACCGCTCTTGATCAGGTGCTCGGCGTGGTCGAGGGTGGTGATGCGGCCGGTGACGATGGTGGGCACGTCCACTGCTTTGGTCACCACCTCGCTGGTGGGCACCTCGTAGCCCAGCCCTTCGTCCAGCGTGGACAGCAGCCGGTGGAACCGCCAGTACGACGACAGCGACACATCCAGGAAGTCGATGTCGGTTTCCACCAGCTGGGCGATGGCGGCGGCCTCTTCAGGCTCAACCCCGCCCTCGATCTGGTCGTCGGCCGAGATGCGGATCCCGACCGGGAAGCCGGGGCTGGTCTCGGTGCGGATGGCCGCCAAGATCTCCCGCAGGAACCGGGTGCGGTTCTCCAAACTGCCGCCGTAGTCGTCGTCCCGCAGGTTGGTGGCAGGGGAGAGAAACTGGCCGATCAAATAGCCGTGGGCGCCGTGGAGCTCCACTCCGTCGAGCCCGCCCTGTTCGCACCGACGGGCCGCGGTGGCGAACGCCTCCACCAGTTCGTCGATCATGACCTGGGTCAGCTCCTGGGGGACCACGCCCACCATCGGGCTGGGAATGGCGCTGGGGGCCAATGGCTGCTGGAAGTTATGGAGCGACCGCTGTTCGATGGCCGCGCCCCCGTGCCAAAGCTGCTGGAAGGCCTTGCCGCCGGCGGCGTGCAGGCGAGCGGCCATCTCCTCGTAGAACGGGAGCACCCGGTTAGTGAACACGGGGATGTCGGTGGGCGATGAAGGATGGACCCCGGCAATCTGGAGGACGGTGAGTGCGGCGCCGCCCTTGGCCCGGGCCTCGTGGTAGGCGATCAGGTCTTCGCCGACCGCGCCGGTGCTGTGGGCAGCCCGCACGATTCGGTTGGGCAGAGTGCAGACGCCGATGTCGAGCGGCTGGAACACGTTGGGGTAGGGCATGGGGCTATTCGGGTCCCTTTTCTCCGACTCTTTCCATCTCTCCTGTCTCAATTGTCAGCGCGGGCCGATAAGTTCACTGCGTGGCCGACGAGATCGTCATCCATGGTGCGCGTGAGCACAACCTGCGCGACGTCCATCTGACGATACCCCGCGACAAGCTCATCGTATTCACCGGCATCTCCGGGTCGGGCAAGTCGTCGTTGGCCTTCGACACCATCTACGCCGAGGGCCAGCGCCGCTACGTGGAGTCACTGTCGGCCTACGCCCGGCAGTTCCTGGGCCAGATGGACAAGCCCGATGTGGACTTCATCGACGGCCTGTCGCCGGCCATCTCTATCGACCAG